>SLMM01000057.1 GCA_007133565.1 Bacteroidales bacterium | reverse complement strand
ATGGGCCTTGTGCTTCACCGGAAGGATGTCGATATGCTCAGGAAAGTCGCTGAAAGGGAGAGATCGCCAATGTATGATATAGGAAAGGTTACCGGCGATATGCAGTTTACCTTTGAAGACCGCAGTAAGAATATCAGGCCGGTCGATCTTAAGCTTGAATGGCTTTTCGGAAATCCGCCCCGCACCATCATGAAAGACAAAACCGTGGAGAGTGGTTTTGATGAGCTTGAGTTTGATGAAAAACGGTTCAGGGAGTACCTGGTATCGGTACTGCAGCTTGAGGCGGTGGCCTGCAAGGACTGGCTCACCAATAAGGTAGACAGGAGCGTTACCGGCAAGGTGGCCATGCAGCAGACCACCGGAAGCATACAGCTACCGCTTAACAACCTGGCGGTAATGACAGTCGATTATGGTGGTGAGCATGGTATTGCAACTGCTATCGGACACGCCCCGGTGGCGGCAATGGTTGACCCTGCAAAGGGCTCGGTGCTGTCAATTGCAGAGGCGCTCACGAATATCATCTGGGCACCTCTTCAGGATGGTATCAGGGGTGTTTCGCTCAGTGCAAACTGGATGTGGCCGACCAGGCACGAGGGAGAAGACAGCAGGCTTTACCGTGCTGTTGAGGCTGCATCAGATTTTGCAAAGGCTCTGGGTATAAATATTCCCACGGGAAAGGATTCTTTGTCGATGACCCAGAAATACAAGGACGGGACTGTTGTTTTTGCTCCCGGAACCGTTATAATTTCGGCTGCAGCTGAGGTTACCGGTATCAGGAAGGCGGTAAGTACCGGGCTTAAGAATGTGGTTGGCAGTTCGCTTCTGTATATCGATATGTCAAAAGACGGCTTTTACCTTGGTGGAAGCAGTTTTGCGCAGTCGATCAACTTTGTTGGGCGTCAGTGCCCCACGGTTAGCGACCCGGAATATTTTTCAGTAGCTTTTGATGCCGTGCAGGATCTGGTCACCCGTCAGCTTGTTCTGGCGGGGCATGATGTTTCGGGGGGGGGACTGATTACAGCGCTGCTCGAGATGTGTTTCCCCGAAAGGGAAGCCGGAATTGAGGTTGATCTTTCGGTTTTCGGTGAGAAGATTATTAACATACTTTTCAGCGAGAAGCCTGCCCTGCTGCTTCAGGTGGCTGACGCGGGCAAGGTGATCGGCGATCTTGCAGAAAAAGGAGTTGAGGCCCGGCTGATAGGCCAGTATAACAACAGCAGGGAATTCATTATAATGCATGATGACGGTCATTATGAGCTGAAAGTTGACAAGCTGAGGGATGTTTGGTATCGCTCCTCATACCTGCTCGACAGGAAGCAGTCGACAGAAAAGCTTGCGCTTGAAAGGTTCAGGAATTATGGCCTTCAGCCATTGTCATTCAGGTTTCACCATGGCTTCACAGGCCAGCTCTCACAATACGCGATTGACCCCGGCAGAACGGCTCCTTCGGCAATAAAGGCTGCCATAATAAGGGAAAAGGGTGTTAACGGCGACCGTGAGATGGCATGGAGCATGTACCTTGCCGGGATGGATGTTAAGGATGTGCATATGACAGACCTTATAAGCGGCCGCGAGTCACTCGATGATGTGAATATGATCGTTTTCGTCGGAGGGTTTTCAAACAGCGATGTCCTTGGTTCGGCAAAGGGGTGGGCAGGGGCTTTCCTCTACAATGAAAAGGCCAGGGAGTCACTTGACCGTTTCTATGCACGGAATGATACCCTGAGCCTCGGAGTTTGCAACGGATGCCAGCTTATGGTTGAACTCGGGCTTCTTGGTATTGAAGGGGAAAAGAAACCCCAAATGCTTTTCAACGATTCCCATAAGTTTGAATCTGCTTTCCTTAATGTTGACATTCCGCTTAATAACTCGGTAATGCTTAAATCATTGGCTGGCAGCAGGCTGGGTATATGGATAGCCCATGGAGAGGGTAAGTTTGTGCTCCCCGGCCTGAAGGATGACTACCATATACCTTTAAAGTATTCATATGCTGAGTATCCCGGAAACCCCAACGGATCTGATTACGCGGCTGCTGCAGTATGTAGTGCAGACGGCCGTCACCTCGCCATGATGCCTCACCTTGAGAGGTCTGTTTACCGTTACAACTGGGCAGCTTATCCGTCCGGGCGTAAGAATGATGAAGTTACCCCATGGATCGAAGCTTTTGTAAATGCCCGCAACTGGATTGCCGGTAATGGCTGATCGGCCCGCAATGTAACAAATCCTGATATTTGCCGTAGAAATTGGTTAAAGACGCTGCATTCCAAACATACATGTGCGGATTGCATGCAAAATTCCCGTTTGCCCCGGCTAGTCCGGCTTTTCACCACAGATTTGTAACATGGGTATTATGATAGATAAAATACAGTCCGGGCCTGCAGCATCCTGTAATGATGAAACCGCAAAAAATAATATCGGGGTAGAAACGGGTGAAAACCGGCAGGTAATGAATGATCTCATTGAAAAGCTGAAAGCTGAAAACAAAGCCCTGAGAAGCAATATAGAAGAATTACGGGAAAGTGAACAGAAATTCCATATTCTCACCGAACTTGCACCTGTCGGGATATTCAGTACTGATAATGAGGGAAACACCACCTATGTCAATCCTCACTGGTGCAAAATATCGGGTATATCCGGTGATGAAGCTTTTGGTGATGGCTGGTTTAAAGCAGTACATCCGGATGACAGAACCGGACTTGTTGCCGGATGGGCAAAAGCCGTTTCTGAGAAGTCCAGGTCTTATGCCGAATACCGGTTTCTCCACAAGGATGGGAAAATATCGTGGGTAATTGGCAATTCGGTGCCTCAGTTCAATGCAGAGGGCAGGGTTGTCGGTTATATAGGAACCATTACTGATATAACTGAAAGAAAACTGTCTGGCGAACGAATACGGACCCTTAGCCGTGTAGCCGAGCAGAATCCGGCATCAATTTCAATAACTGATGCTGCCGGAATCATCACCTGGGTAAATGAGAGGTTTACTGACCTTATGCAATACACCCTTGATGACGTAAAGGGACGCACCCCCAGGATATTCAACCGGGGGCATATTCCCCGGGAGGAGTATGAGGAGATGTGGGGCACACTGAAGGCAGGCAATACTTGGAGGGGTGAAGCCCGTAACCGCAGGAAAGACGGCACTTTTTTCAAGGAAAAGGTTATCATCACTCCACTGCTTGACGAGAAGGGACGGCTTTGCAATTATATCCTGATAAGTGAGGATGTTACGGAGAGAAACAGGATGCTGCGGGATCTGATCGAAGCCAAGGAAAAGGCTGAGGAGGCTGACCGTCTTAAAACTTCCTTTCTTAATAATCTTTCACACGAGATTCGCACACCAATGAATGCCATCACAGGTTTTTCCGCACTTCTCGCAGAACCTGGCATCTCTGATGAGAGGCGTGAAGAATTTGCCAATATCATAATTGATAGCAGCGACCAGCTTCTGAACATACTTAACGACATAATCAATATTTCTGCAATTGAAACAAGCCAGGTTCAGGTCAATGAAACTAAAACTGACCTGAATGCATTATTGTCAAAGATATACGGCCAGTTCAAACCTAAGGCAAGAGAGATGAACAACGGGCTCAGTTACTCTGTTTCTATCGGTCAGGGATCTTTTGAGATCATGACCGACAGGATCAAGCTTGACCAGATTCTTGCAAGCCTGGTAAGCAATGCTTTAAAGTTCACTGTGAAAGGTGATGTTGCATTTGGATACTCAGTATCCGGTGAAATAATTGAATTTTTTGTGAGTGATACCGGTATAGGAATTCCTGCCGGAATGCACCAGGAAATATTCAAGCCATTCAGGCAGCTGGATAAGCCTGAAAACGGCAAATTTGGCGGCCCGGGACTTGGACTTTCCATTGCTAAAGCTTATGTGGAACTTCTGGGAGGAAAGATCTCTTTGGAATCGGAGCCAGGGGCAGGATCAACATTTCATTTCACCATCCCTTATAAAAAAGTAAATGGTAAACGTTGATGTATGAGCTCTAAGCAGTCAGACAGGATAATAAAGAAAACAGGGGAGGCCGGCAGCCGGGTAAAAGGTCAGGATGCTGAACCAGATCAGGATACCGGTAAAGGGGATGATGTGGGATATGACGAGCTTAGGATCGAAAATGAGGTGCTGCGGGCCAGGCTTGAATTCCTTGAGAAAAGGGACAGGTTGAATACTTCGCTGCTGCACAATATTTCCAGGGAGATAAGAACACCATTGAATACATTGACGGGCTTTTGTTCTTTTTTGTCAGATCCGGCACTGACTGCCGAGAAAAGAAGCGCATTTGCCCGGATAATTAATGAAAGCGGCGAGCAGTTGCTTTCTGTTGTAACCGATATTCTGAATGTTGCCCATACTGGTGATAGCAAGAGAATCATTCAGGACGACAGATTCAACCTTAACCGGCTGATGGAACAATTGTACGAAGAGTATTCGCCTCGTGCCCGGGAACAGAACAGTATTTTCAAATTAAAAAATGGCCTTGGTGATAAAAAGTCGAAGATTATAACCGACAAATCCAAACTCACCCGGATACTGTCAAACCTGTTGATAAATGCCATTAAGTTTACAGGCCAGGGTAAGGTCCGGTTCGGTTACGGCATTAAGCACAAGGAGCTTCTTTTCTTTGTCAAGGATACCGGAATTGGCATTCCAGTTGAATTGCAGAAAGTCATTTTTAAGAGGTTTGAAAATCCAGAACCCGTTGACAATCATTATTACTGCGAATCCAGCCTCGGCCTTTCAATATGCAGTGCCTATGTCGAAATGCTCGGAGGAAGGATATGGGTAGAATCAACCCCTGGCCTCGGATCGTCATTCTACTTCACTATACCTCACAGAAGACCCTGATACAATTTCGTATTACTGGGTGGTCCTGCTGCATCTCCGGTCAGATAGGGGCCTGCCGGTATGCGTTATTTATGCCGGTTCCTGGCAGGCTTCAGGGCTGGCCACCCGTTTTTGTAATGGCTGCATTTTTAGCTGATTGTTAATAACTCCGTATTGCAGCTCTTTACTTTTTATGCAGAATGATTTATCTTGTGATGGCACCATTCCCCTTAATTCAATGAGAGGAAAATCTCCTGACCAGTCTGAGCTGAACCTGTTTGAACCGGTGCTCAGGCAGATAGTGCAGCATGATCACCCGCTACGGGTAATGGCTGACCACTTTCCATGGGATGACATCGAAAAGGAGTATGCATCACTTTATTCCGAAAAGGGAGCACCGGCAAAACCGGTGCGGCTCATGGCCGGCCTGTTGATACTTAAGCAGATATTCAATGCAAGTGATGAGGGCATTGTTTCTGAATGGGCACGCGATCCCTGTTTCCAGTATTTTTGCGGGGGTAATGTGTTCCTGAACCATTCACCTTGTGATCCAAGCGACCTGCCCCGGTTCAGAAAAAGGATAGGTAAAGAGAGGCTTGACAGGCTCATGGAGCTCTCACTGCAATTGCAGAAGAAATCAGGAGTGGGAAAGATAGTGGTCAGCAAAGATGCCAGGCCGGGTCATGAAGGTTTTTCATACGACGTATCTGCCGGGTTATATCAGAGTTTTGTTACAGGTATCAGGAACTTTGCCGGAAAGGTGTCGGGTATGTTGCAATCGGCGACCAATAAAGGTGGCTGAAATGTAACGGTATCCTATTGCTGCTGCATAAGCTCAGGCAGCAGTTTGTCGCGCACCCATGTGAACCCCGGCTCAAATTCGAGAGCTTTTTTATAGGTTATCAGCGCCAATGGTCTGTTGCCGGTTTCAATATAGCTTTTGGCAAGGGCCACCAGGGTATTGAGGTACAGCCACCGGTGGCTGTCCTCCATTTCATTTTCAAGCAAGCCTATCGCCTTTCTGTAGCTATCTATTGCCTTCTCCTTTGATCCCCCAAAAGTTGCCGGTGCATAGAACATGGCATTGCCGTGCTCAATCCAGGCTGAAGGATTGGTGGGATCTGTTTCAATTGCCTTATCTATAAGGTTCATACTTCTGCGGCCCCAGAAAACTGCCCGCCATGGTGCCATGGATATCCTGAATGCATACATGGCTGCCTGCAGAGCATAAGCCGATGATTCATATCGTGGCGATCGCATAAGTATATCCATTGTCTCCTCTGCCAATGCAATCTGGGCGCGGGCTTCATCACGGTTGTCAACTCCCAGGTTGTAACCTATATATCCGTACCTGGCAAGGGTGAGTTCATAAAGAACATCCGGACTGCCCGATCTCTCATATTCCCGTTCAAGCATGTTTATGGCCTCCAGCCATATATCCATTCTGTCTTCGGTAAACGCCTGGTATATCATCTGACGGGTTTCCCGTTCGCCTGCTTTTACCGGAAATATCAGTATGTATGAAATGATACAGAAAGAGAGAAGCGTTATTTTTAATATTTTGGTAAAAACCATAAGATCTCGTATCAAACTTAATTTGTCATGCTTTTATAGTGTTGGAAGATTGCATGCTGGCCTGGTACACATTTCTGCCTTTCCAGTTAAGGTTGTGTCTTAGTTTGTGATGGTAAGCCATTATTACCATTAAACAGAATGAAACCTGCTGAAGCGGTGCAAGTAGCAGGTTTTGCAGAACATGCTGGCGGCTGAGCCATGATATCAGGGTCCTGTGTATAATCAGCATAGTTAAAAAAGTGAACTGGTAAAATGATGGCAGGAAAACCAAAACCGGTATAAATCCAAAGGTTGTCACACTTGCAAAAAGTGCGGCAAGATGCAAATGGCCGCCAAAAAACTCTGCTACACTTCGGGAAAAGCCGTTGACAGAATCTTTATATGAATTGTACATCCTGCATGATATATCGCCGTTGCTGAGAATTGTATGTGCCTTCAGTCCCTTCTTCTTTACCGACCGGAATATCCTGATATCTTCTACTATACTGTTTTTGTGCTCAGCGTGAAACCTGTACCTGTGGTAATCTTCTGCCCTGAAAAACATAAATTGTCCGTTAGCAGCAGAAAGTGAAGATCTTGAGGAAATTTTCGTAAGGATGAGGGGAAGCAGGCCTGCCAGTACCCAGTTCATAACCGGTACCGTTATTTTTTCGCCCGGTGTATGCATTTTCTGCACGGGGAACAGAGAAAAGAGTGACAGTTGATGTTTCGCAAGGTGTGCAAGACTGTTTGTTATAGCTGACTTTCCAATCCTTACATCAGCGTCAAGGAAAAGCAGGTAATCTCCGTTGGCGTATCTTGAAAGCTGGTGACATGCATGATTCTTTCCGGTCCATCCTTCGGGAAGCGGCCCTCCCTCAATCAGTTTAATCCTGCAGTCTTTTTTCCTGCAGTTTTTAACCAGGTTCCCGGTATTGTCTTCTGACAAATCGTCGTATACGTGTATTTCAATATTTTCATAATTCTGCGATGAAAGATCTTCAAGAAGGTTACAAATATTATTCTCTTCGTTGCGTGCGGGGATCAGGACCGATACGAGTGGCTGTTTGCCGCCTTGCATGGGCAGGTCGTCACGCAATTTCCTCAGCCATTGAAGTGTAAGCAGGTTTGACAGGCTTACCACGAAGCGCAGCACTAAAAAGAAATAGATAAAATATGCAAGCCAGATCATACCAGTTGTTTTTGCTGATCAATGCACCTCTTAAAAAAAGAGCTGAAGCCAGATGACAGTTCTTCAAAAACAAAATTAACTGTTTCCGGATAATCTTCAATGTATGTGTAAAGCGATGGCTTCCTGTTTGAGAAATAGTCGGTGAGGTTTGCCATGAACAATACATGAACGGGGTGTGCCGTACTTTTCAATATCCTGAACCATCCTTTCTGAAAAACAATTTCATTGTCATATTGTGACCGGATGTTACCCTGAGGGAAAATTATCAGCAGGTTATTTTTATCTTTCAATATTTGTGAGGCATAATTGATTGAATCAACTGCAGTCCGGCTGCCCGGGTTGATTGAAAAGGCTCCCAGCCTCCTGAGGAAACGTCTTGATGCAAGCTGCTCCTCCAGCATCATAAGGTACAGGCGCCGTTTAAACATTTTGCGGTTAAGTGCATAGGGGAAAAATCCGTCCCACCAGCTGAAATGGTTGCCTATCAGCAGTAAAGGTAATCCCCGGTCTTCAAATTTGCCTGTTATATTATGGGATTTAAAGTCCCTGCGAAGTATGAAGGGGATATAAGCGTTAAAAAAAAGCCTCTGAAACCAGAAATGATTTGCCTCTATCATATAAACCGGTAGATAATGTTAAGTGACAGGATAAAGCCTGCCTGGACTGCAAACAGTCCCGGTGAAATTTTATTCTCAAAACGTATTTTAAACAAATGAAGCAAAGACAGAAACACTATGGATATCACAAACCATGCCACATAATTCTGAACCGGGATGCTGCCGCCCGACCAGTCCCACATATTCATCCTGATTGCAACAGGCTCAAGTAATAAGTCATAGGCCACCATAAGGAGGGAGCCTGCAATAACCTTTAAAGTCCTCTTCATCCGGGTAAGTCCGGTCAGATGGTAAACAAAATATATCAGCATGAGCCAGTTTATCCCGATAATAAGCGGGGTGTCAAACAACCTTATTCCCAGGGTATGGTAATACTGGTAGTCACCAAAGACCAGTCCGGTATATACCCCTGCAACCTCAACCAGGAATCCTGTCACTGCAATGACAGAAAATAGAACTACATGAAGAGTTTTCCACGGCCTGTGGAAAATAAACAGAAGCACTAAATTCATCAACAGCGTATAAGGGGTAAGCAGTTCAATATATTCCTTGGTTGCCGGCAGTGAGAGGCTCACAATGCCAACGGTATAAAATATTATCAGAATTATCATTATTCTGCTTTCCAATGTATGGAAAGGCCATGTTTTGTTCATGTTATTCTGCCTGCTTAACGCTGATAGGGGGTTCATGATATTATAAGTAATTTGTTTTGTTCAAGGTTTTGTGCAATCATCTTAGTCATTTTGTAAACTAAACCAAAATGGTGCATTGTTGTTCAAAACTACCCGGAATTTGTGTATTGCGGTCGCTGATCCTATCCGGGCCGAGGTTCAGGTCATCAGCCGATATTACCGACAGGGCTCAATTTCATTGTCAATGATCTTTGCCGAGGCAAGACAGAGGGGAATGCCTCCGCCCGGATGAACGCTGCCTCCGGTAAAGTAGAGGTTTTTGAGAGGCTTCCTGAAATTGGGGTGGCGGTTGAATGCGGCAAACATGCTGTTGGAGCTTGTACCGTAGAGCGATCCACCAATTGAGCCGGTTTCCTTTTCAATCGTCACCGGGTCGGCTGACTTCTCAAATATTATCTCTTTTTCGATATCAACTTCCAGCATGCGGTTGATCTTTGCTACAATGTTTTTTCGTGCTTCGGCTATTAACGCGTCCCAATCCTGTCCGCCATTAACAGGCGCATTAATCATTACATACCAGTTTTCTGATCCCGCGGGGGCATCATCCGCAACTGCCCTTGAACTGATGTATATATATACCGTGGGATCATCATATATGGTTTGCGTGCCGAAAAGATGTCTGAATTCCTCACGGTAGTCTTTTGAAAACAGGATATTGTGCAATTTAAGCCGCGGCTCGCTTTTTTTAATACCCCAGTAAAAGATCAGCGCCGATGTTGAGCGCTCCGCCCGCTCAAGCTTTCGGGGCATTCTGACAGTGGGCATAAGGTCTTTGTAAAGCAAACTTACATCAGTGTTATTAACCACAAGCAGTGCCGGTATGAATTCATTATTAATCCTTATCCCTTTAACTGTGCCATTTGAATGAATAACCTCGCTTACTTTGGAGCCCATGTGGAATTCTACACCCATCCTTTTGGCCAGTCCGGTCAGTGATGCTGCAATATCGTATATTCCCTTATCGGGGAACCATGTTCCTTCGGAGTGCTCAAGGTGTGCTATAATATTCAGGGTGGCTGGTGTCCTGTAGGGATCTGATCCGTTGTAGGTGGCGTACCTGTCAAAGAGTTGCACGATCCGGTAGTCTTTGAACCATCTTTTGTTGCGGCTGTGCATTGTTATAAAAGAGTCAAGCTTGTATGAGTTCATGATTGTCTTAATGAACTTTTTCGACCTGTAGTTGGAAGCCTTGTGAATAGAATTGAACAGGAAAGGTTCTGCTGTCAGGTCATACAACTGCTTGCTTTTCCGGAAAAATTTTGCCAGTTGAAATGGTTTTACATCACACTGCGAACCGACCTCATTGGCAAACAACTCATCATCCTGCCATGCGGTGATAATTGCTCCATCCTCCCAGAAGTATTTGCATGAAAGTTCAAGTCTGCTGTATTTGAAATGGTCGCCCGGATTTTCACCACCCAGGGAAAAAAGCTCATCTATCAGGTGCGGCAGGGTCAGCAGTGAGGGCCCCCGGTCAAACCTGAATCCCTTGTGATGGATTTGGGAGATCTTGCCTCCCGTCTGGTTTGCCTGCTCAAATACACTTACCTTATAGCCTTTTGCTGCCAGCCTGATTGATGCTGCGAGTCCACCGATGCCTGATCCGATTATTGCAGCATGTTTTTTATGTACAGGTCCCATTCTTATTCATATTATTTTGTCTGCCCAGGGTTGATGCGTGTTTCATATGTGCTGTTATTTCCTTACTTCAGGCCGGCGGAATTGCCTTCTGCCTCTTTATACCGCGAAATTAGGTGTTTTTTTGCTAACAGGGTTTATTGAAGCCTTGTCTGTGGGTATTTTTAATTTATTTGATTGACCTGCCCCTGGTTACCATGTTGTATTTTTTCGATTACCTTTGTGTTGTATAACATACAGAAATAATGAAAAAAAATTTTGAAAATTGCAGGATTGCCATTTTGGGTGCCGGAAATATAGGTCTCTCCCTTGCTGAGGGTTTTCTGCGATCGCAGAAGATCTTACCGGGTAATCTTTGCCTTACCCGCAGAAGGACCCACCTGCTGTCTCATATCAAAGGTTCGGGTGTGCATATCCTTAAGGATAATGCTGAAGCTGTCGAAATGTCTGATATCGTGATCATATCTGTAGAACCTCAGCAGATTGACGGCGTATTGAGGGCTATACGTCCGGTCATTGACAGGGGAAGGCATACGATTATTTCGGTTGTAACGGGTGTTACAATAAAACAGGTAGAGCAGATCACCGGCGAAGGCGTTGCTATTGTAAGGGCCATGCCCAATATTGCCATATCAGTGGGTGAATCGATGACCTGCATTGCCGGGAACAGTAATAATGACAAGGCACTTGACTATGCACACAGCCTTTTTGACATTGTCGGGCTCACCCTTGTTATTAACGAGGATGAGATGATTGCGGCAACTGCAATAGGAGCATGTGGGGTAGCCTTTTTCCTTCGGGCCATCAGGGCGGCCTCGCAGGGAGGCATTGAGATAGGCCTGCAGTCTGAACATGCCCTGACCATTGCAACACAAGTTGCAAGAGGTGCTGCGGCATTGCTGCTTTCTGCAAAAAGTCATCCCGAACAGGAGATTGACAAGGTCACCACCCCTAAAGGTTGTACTATCGCGGGACTGAATCTGATGGAGTACGAGGGCTTCAGCTCTGCAATGATCAAGGGTATTTCTTTGTCAGCCGAAAAAGCAACTCAATTGTACAGGTCCGATAATATTTAAAAAAACTTAAATACGCTTTAAGTTCTTTTCACATTCGAACAGTGGTATATGTTTTGTTGTTAATAAAAAAAGCATGTAGATTTTTGCTTTGCTGTCATAATTGCATAAATTGCTTAAAAACAGATACTGTGGATCTATTGTTTGACATATTCAAGATTGACCACAACAATATTCTGCCAAGGCAGGGCAGGGTCCTCATATCAGATCCCTTCCTTAACGATGCCTATTTCAAACGCTCGGTGGTATTCCTGACAGAACACGGTGACAAGGGGACTGTGGGTTTTGTTCTGAATAAACCGGTTGATGTGGCTATAAACGATATACTTGCTGATTTTCCCGATATTGGTACTACAATTTCGGTCGGAGGCCCTGTGGGTACAAATTCAGTTCATTATATACACGAACTTGGGGATATAATACCCAATAGTGTAAAGGTAACCAATAATATCTGGTGGGGAGGCGATTTTGAGGTTATCAAACATCTTATCAAAGGCGGTACGCTGGATGAAGATAAGATACGTTTCTTCGTGGGTTATTCAGGCTGGGAGCCAAGCCAGCTTGAAAGGGAAATCTCTGAGAATTCGTGGGTCGTAAGCGAGCTTGATACCAGAATTATTATGGGAAGCCGGACAAAAGAGGCATGGCAGATGATCCTTAATGACATGGGCGGTAAATACAGGCTATGGACCAACTTTCCTGAAAACCCCGGCATGAACTGAAAAACTTGGATTCAACTGCCAGAAGTAAAACCTGCAAACATGCCGGCAACATTTAACGGGAAAACCTGTCGAACAGATCCTTATTAAGCAGCCCGGTCATCATTTTTGCAGTTTTATTGTAATATCTCCTGTTGCCGAATGCTATTACCCACTGCAAACCTGACACAGCATTTGTAAGAAAACACTCGTCCGCTTCAAGAAGGTCGTTTTCAGTAACCGATGTTTCAAAGCATTCAATTCCCTCTCTGCGGGCAAGCATTATAATATGAGCCCTCATCACTCCTGCAACACATCCTTGCTCAAGTGACGGAGTATATAAATTCCCGTTTCTGATGATAAATATATTTGAGCTTGTTGTTTCGGCCAGGTTCCCCGTCGTGTTTTTTATCAGGCAGTCATCCAGCCCTTTCTCCCTTGCAAACATACCTGCCCGGATATAAAGAATTGAGTTTGCCGTTTTCATATTGGCAAGGGCAGAGGGTTGCTTCTTCATTTCATCGTACGTTCCGGTTTTGAAACCCTTTTCGTTCAATTCATAAAGCCCTGCAGGAAGAGGCGTGGTTTCTGCAAGATAAGATACCGAATTGTCGGCCGGTGTGTAAAAGCCGCCGTAGTTCCTGAATACACTGAGCCTGACCCGGACCCCGGAATACAGGTGGTTTTTGTTCAGCAGCCGGATAATGTCTGATTCCAGTTTATCTTTCGACGGGAGACTCTTTTTGTCCATACCCAGCAGGTCCATTCCATTCATGAGCCTTTTGTAATGGTATGCAAATAACTGCAGCGCTGTCCCGTTGGCGTGTATTGTTTCAAACAGGGCATCCCCGTAGCAGAATGCACGGTTGTTGTGATAAAGCGACGGCTCTGCTGAAGGCATCATCCCTCCGTTGATACATATGTACTGTTTGTGCATGCCGCAAAAATATTCAGTTTGTCCGGAATTATCTGTTGATTATAACGTAATACCACCCTTTTCCCTTATTATCTCGTTTACACACTGGTGGATCGGCTCATTGGAATTGATCAAAAGACCTTTCACCCCCCCTTTTGCTGCAGCTTCGATATCCCGATCCCGGTCACCTATCATCCAGGAGCGGGCAGGGTCGATATTGAATCTTGCAATGGCCTTCTCTATAAGAAGACACTCCGGTTTGCGACACAGGCATTTGCCTGTGGATGGATGGTGAGGGCAGTAGTATATTTCAGTGATTGATATTCCCTGTGATGAGAGCTCCCTGAGCATCATCGCGTGAACCCTGTCAACATGTTGATGGGTGTACCTTCCGGTCGATATGCCGCTTTGATTTGTTATGACAATAAGCATGAAACCTGCTTCCTGCAATCTGAAAAGGGCATCAAAGATGCCATCAGTGAATTCAAATTTACCGGTCTCGAATACGAAATCACCGGTTTCCATGTTTATCACCCCGTCACGATCAAGAAACACTGCTTTATTTTGCATTCCTTAATTATTCAGTTAGAGGTTAAATTCCGAACAGCTGATCGATAAATGTCCTGAGCAGGCTGAAATCTATTAAAAGCGGGAAAAGCAGTCCGTAAACCGCCCCTATGAAGTGTGCATCATGGTTGATATTGTCGGATGCTTTTCTGCTCATGTAATGCGAATATACCAGGTATAGCACTCCGAAAAGTATTCCCGGTATGGGAATTATGGCCCAGAGCAGCAGGTTTTGCCAGGGAGCAAAAAAGATACTTGTAAAAATTACTGCCGAAACCCCGCCTGATGCACCCACTGCATTATACCAATGGTTATCCTTATGCTTTTTAAGTGTTGCGAGCGATGATACAACAACTGCACCTATATACAGTAACAGGTAGCTTAAAACCGAAGATCTCAGCATATCCATACTTTCAAGACGCGCGAAATACCTTTCAACAGCGGTGCCGAATGAAAACAGTACCAGCATGTTTATGAACAGGTGCACCCAGTCGGCATGCAGCAGTGCATGACTGATCAGCCTGTAGAATTCCTTCCGGTGGTATACCTGGTATGGGTTGAACTGAAGCCGGTACATCAGCTCCGGCCTGGAGAAGGCAAGTACTGAGATAACTGATGTGAAAAGTACTATGTATAATGTCATTTTGCCAGTTTTTGTAAATATAGTGAAATACCCCAGGGCATTAATATGTTTTTCCTGCTGCCAGATATGGCAGGTCCCTTTTTTGGGTGGCCTGCGGTTCTTTAGTGCAGTATCTTATAAACCAGTTCCTTTAACAGGTCTCCTTCGTTGGCCGATAAGTTGCCAAAACCTTTGGACCGCATGTCATACTCCCTGAGCCATGATATAATAAGGGCTGTTTTGCGCGGGTTGTAATTTTTTGCGGCAAGTTCATATTCTGAAATGAAATAAGGGCTCACCTTAAGGACTGATGCCATATTTTTGGGAGACTTGTCCTTAACAAGGTGCCAGGTGAAGACTTTGCTGAAGAAAGAGTATAGCGAATACATGGTAAGGGCAAAAGGATTCGCTTTCTGGTTTTGGGCAAAGTGATTGATTATACGGTTAGCTTTAACCACTTTTTTTTGTGCAAGGGCTTTTTGTAGCTCAAAGTTATTATAATCCTTGCTGATACCTATGTTCCTTTCAATAGTTGCAGGGGTTATGGTCCTGTTTCCCTCAGGAAGTGCTATTATCAGCTTTTCAAGCTCATTGGCAATTTTGCCCAGGTCTGTCCCAAGATACTCGACAAGCAGCATGACTGCATTGGAGTCTATATTGCATTTTCTTTTCTTTAACCATTCCTTTACCCAGTCCGGTACCTTATTCTCATAAAGCCTTGGCGATTCCATAAGGGCTCCGCCGGCTGACTGTATAGCTTTGTATAACTTTTTGCGCTTGTCATAAGACCCGTACTTGTAGTTAATTACCAGTATTGTCGATTTAAGCGGTTTTTCAGCGTAATGGATGAGCTTATCAAAATCTTTCATCAATTGCGCCTCCCTGAGGATTATCAGCTGGTGGCTTGCCATCATGGGAAACCTGCGTGCTGCATTTATAAGGTCAGCAACATCTGTGTCCTTGCCGTAGAGGACTGTCTGGTTGAAAGCTTTCTCCTCTTCGGTAAGTACATTTGCCTCAATGTAGTCTGTAACAAGGTCTATGTAGTATGGTTCCTCGCCAGACAGCATGTAAAACGGGCGGAATTTACCTGCCCTTATTTCACCGATTATCTCATTTGCAGTCATCAATCAGAACTTCAGGTGCTTAACGGTAGAACCATGATTTATAAGCTCACGCAGTGCATTGATCCCTATATTGAGATGGTCTTCTACAAATAATTCGGTAACCCTCCTGTCGCTTTCGGAGGTTTTGATACCGGTTGATATCATGGGCTGGTCTGATACCAGCAAGAGAGCCCCCGATGGGATACTGTTTGCAAAGCCAACTATAAAGATGGTTGCTGTTTCCATATCTATCGCCATTGCACGGGTTTTCATAAGGTATTTTTTGAATCGTTCATCATACTCCCATACTCTTTTGTTAGTGGTAAAAACGGTTCCTGTATAATAGTCTCTCTCTGCCTGGACGATTGCCGTTGAAACGGCCCTTTGCAGGTTAAAGGCCGGTAATGCAGGAACTTCCGGCGGGAGGTAATCATTGGAGGTTCCCTCGCTTCTTATTGCAGCTATGGGCAGGATCAGGTCGCCAAGCTTGTTTTTTTTCTTTAGTCCCCCGCACTTGCCCAGGAAAAGAACCGCCCTGGGATGAACTGCACTGAGCAGATCCATTATAGTAGCGGCATTGGCGCTCCCCATCCCTATGTTTATTATGGTAATACCATTTGCAACAGCACATGGCATCGGATTGTTTTCTCCAATGACGGGAACATCGAACATATCTGAGAAAAGGTCAAGATAATTGCTGAAATTGGTGAGCAGTATGTGGCTGGTGAAATTTTCTATAGGGTTGCCTGTATATCTGGGTAGCCAGTTGTTTACTATCTCCTGTTTTGTCTTCATTTATTGATACCTTTGCTGTAATTTAACTGTCTGTATTATGCAGTCGCTGAGATTTCCGGGTTATTCATTCAGAATTAAATCTGCAGGACAAAGAAAACACATTTTCGACAATATCCGAAAACGATATGTTGTTTTGACCCCTGAGGAATGGGTCAGGCAACATCTTGTATCTTACCTTGTAGAGGACAGGAAATATCCTGCTTCGCTTATTTCGGTTGAGATGCCCCTTAAGTACAACCGTATGGAGAGAAGAGCTGATCTGGTTCTTTTCTCAAAACAGGGCAATCCCCTGTTGATAGCCGAGTGCAAGGCTCCCACGATAAAAATAACCCAGGAAGCACTTGATCAGGCTGTACGTTACAATATAGTGCTTAAAGTATGTTATCTGATTATAACCAACGGCATTGAGCATTACTGTGCCAGGTTTGATAAAAAGTCGGAGTCGTGGGAATTTCTTGATCAGATACCGGGATATGATGAGATCACCCTGAGTGATGGTTGATGAGCTGCAGCATATACTCACTTTTCCAGCCTTCAGGCGTCCTGTTCCAGTCTTTTTTCTCTCCTGTGATTTTAAACCTGAATTTCTCAAAGAGCTTTATGCTGATCTTGTTGTCGCAGTCAATATAACAGAAAAGCTGATGCAGCTGTAATACCGAGAAAGAGTAATTTATAAGTAAATGCAGGGCTTCTGATGCGAAACCGCGGTTCCGGTGTTTTTCATCGCTTATTAAAATTCCAATCCCGGCTCTTCTGTGCATAGGATCAAAATCGTACAGATCGATTGCCCCGATTGTTTCATTCCGCCCCCCAGGATTGAAATGGTCTATCATAAGTCTTAGCTGCTTTGCCTGGAAGATGTCCATATGGGAATCGGCTATATATTTTTCAAGAACAAATCTTGAAAACGGGACCAGGGTATTGCTTACGCACCATATTTCAGAGTTATTCTCCCAGCTGTAGAGAAGGTCTACATCTGATGGCTCCAAAGCCCTTAGCTTAATACTGTTGCCTGTTAATATGCTCAAAATTATTTTATTATAAGATTATCAGGTATTTCAAGTGAGCTCATTACTTCGGTATTACCAGGTAAATTTATAAAAACAAATTCAACTCTCCTGTTATACCTTCTTCCTTCGACGCTGTCACGCCCTTCACAGTCAGTGTTTATCGCAATGTAATTTCCCATTCCGACAGGGGTAACAGTTATCCTTTCCGCTTCAACCCCTTTGTCATGAAGCACTGAAGCTACAGTTTCAACCCTGAGTCCTGCAAGGTATTTATTATAGAGTTCGGGCCCCATTGAATCTGTATACCCTTTCAATTCAACTGCTACATTTTCAAACTCATTCAGGAAACCGGCCACAACAGAAATTATCTCAAGTGAAGCCGGGCCGGGATCGTTACTGTCAAATCCGAAAAATACAGGGGTTATTTCAATTATGTGATAATCGGCCTCCTGTGCACCTTTGCTGAGTTTGGCAGAAACAAGATATTCGTTATCGGGATAATATTCAGGAATCATAAAGTGCTGTTGCACCGGGTCATGTCCAGGGGCAGTAAATACAGCATTATACTCACCCCACGGGAGTTTCGTTGTATATTCCCTCCCCCTTTCAATACAGATCCGGAATGTTGATTCGTATGGGAAAGTCCGGTTGATTTCAACGTTTACTGCAGCCGGCTCGCCGGTGTCGCCACTATCTGTACACCATGAAATTATGGATGTTGCCGATGGTGTCATTTCGACATCATGTAGCCTGATCAGCTCATATTTACCCGGGTCAGGCCACTCCGGCGACCTCAGGCTTAATAATGCACTCTGTCCGTCGGCAGAAGGCAGAAGGATCAGGTCATTGAAAGGGGTGTTAACCGGGTGCCCGAGGTTACGGGGCGCGGACCAGGTTCCGTTATCCTGCTTATGAGAAACAAAAATATCATAACCCCCCATGCCTGTGTGCCCTTTTGAGCTGAAATACAAAATGTTTCCACAGGGACTGATATTAGGAAAAGAATCATCGTAGGGGGTGTTCACCGGGTAGCCCAGATTTTCAGCAGGACCCCATTCCCCGTTTTCATCAAGAAATGATCTGTAGATGTCAAACCCTCCTTCGCCTCCTGACCGGTTACTGCAAAAGTAAAGTGCGGAACCGTCTGCGGTAACCGATGCATGTTGCTCAAATGCTGATGAGCTGACAGGGCCTCCTAGCTTTTCCATAGCCGACCAACGGTTTCCGGCTCTTCGGCTTATGTATATGTTTGTACCCTGGAACCTGTCATGTTTAGCCAGGTATAACTCTGTTCCGTCATGGTTCAGAAATACCGGGTAAGCCAACCCGTCAGAACCGATCTGCATGGTTATGTTCCTTGGCCTTGACCACTCATATCCATTATAGATTGTAAAAACAACGGCGTCATAAAATTTTTGTTCTTCAGAATACACAGCGACCAGGCGATCGTTGCTTATGGCGAGGTTCCTGTGGTGCGATTCAACAGGAGGCATGACAGCACAGGGCAATATCCCGGTTTCATGGCTGTTGATGTAAAACATTTCCGCATTTAAGGTAATCTCTATTTCCCTTTCTATTAATTGCATATCATAACGCCCTTCAAGCAGCTCTATCAATTCGCTGAAGGCATTAACCGATTCTTTGAACATGTACTGCAGCCTGTAGGCAATGCCAAGGTAATAGAGCGCCTCAACGGGCGCAGACCTCTCTTCAAAACTTCCTTCGGAGTGGTCTGGCGATATATTATCTTTTGCCTGTTGAAGGAAAGGCAGCGCTCTGTGCCTTTGGCCTTCAATGTTCAGGTAACATACAGCTGCAAGATAACTGAGGTGGTCGTTATTTTCGTCATCACGCAGAAGTGCCCTAAACCCGGGCAGTGCTTCTGAATATTCGCCGAACAGCAGGAACTCATAGGATTCCGCAAAGATGTCCTGGTTGCTCATTCTCCACTGCGATATGCTCTCCTGAAGGAGAACCGTGAAAATGAATACACCGGCAATCAACAAACGCATTTTGCATTACTTGATTAAAGATTATTTCTCTTACGGTCCGATCGTTCTTTAAAATACCATGCTGCCAGTAACAGGATTGCAAGAAGCAATATCCACCAGATAATCCTTCTGCCGTCAGGATCATCAACTTCATCATAGTCAGGATCATCAACCTCATCATCGGCAGTCTCAAATTCATCCCGGGCATCAAGTTCCATTATAACCCGGAATATTTCATCAGGGTCATATCCGTACACTTTACTATTCTCAACAATAATTCTAATAAGTCCGGCAATTGACGAGGGCAGCCGTCTCTCATCACTCAGTTCCTGCAGGTAGGCAGCCAGCTCTGCTGACAAGTGGGGGATCAGTGCGCTTATGAACTCTGCAGGTGAAGCATATTTTTGTTCCTGTTCTGCAATAACTGTTAAATGCTGCTCACTCAGGATATCCTCAAGAGATGGGGGCGCCGGCATGATTGGGCTGAAGCTTATCAACACCTCTTCGGTAATGACATCGCCGTAACTGTCAGTATATATAAATCTAAGAATATTTTCTCCCGGAAGTGGTGTGTAGTAATAACTGAAATGCCTGCTGCGGACATTTATATATTCGGTATCAAAAAGCTCACCGTCCAGATATTTTTCAATTTCAAGAGAGGTATCCCTGTCAAGTCTCATGGTGACCTTGATACTCTCCTCGTCTGCAATATCGTAACGGTGACGGGTAATTCCAAGGGTCCGGGCGGGGATCAGTTCTTTGGGAATTATGATCCTGTCTGTAATAACTTCTTCAATGCCTGGTATTTCAGGATCCGGTCTTTCAATGGAAGTGTCAATTATTATTTCTGATTCCGGATGATCTGCAGCCAGGCTGAGGGGCATGGTCACCTGCTTGTGTCCATCCTCACTGTAGATCAATTCCCAATCACCGGCTTCGATCATTATTTCATATTCACCGCTGATCTGGCTGGGTCTTGCAGTGTGAACGGTGTCTCCGGTGTGCTTGTCCAAAATGGTTATACTGGCATTGATGCCGGTCTGCAGGCCGTCCTTTCTGCTCATGATGCCCCTGATCTGGAATTTGCGCGGATGGGTATCTGAGAATATTTCATACATGAACAAATCAGTGCCGCCAAACCCTTCATCACAGAATTTTGAGACAAAAGCATAGATGCCGTTTTTGACGGGGCTGAAAAACAGGTCATCATCCGGAGTGCTGATCCCGTATCCTGCATTAAGCGGACTCGACCAGGTGCCGTCGTCCAGCCTCGTTGAGTAGAACACGTCATAGCCTCCAATATTGTAGTGCCCGAAAGAACTGAAATAAATGGTGGTGCCGTCTTCAGTTATAAAAGGTGTCTCTTCATTATAGGGAGTATTTATTACAGGTCCCAAATTTACTGCCGGACCCCAGTCACCTCCGGGGTTCCTTTCTGAATAGTAAATATCGAGCCCGCCATAACCGCCCGGGCGGTTGCTTGTGAAATACAGTGTTTTTCCATCCTTTGATATGCTGGCATGGGACTCCCAGAATCTTGTATTGATGTTTTCATTAAGTTTTCTTATTGGTGTCCAGCTCCCATTCTCATAGAGGCTAACATAGATATTGCCTACGAGGTCATCCGATTTGTAAAGGTATAGTTCTTTGCCATCGTATGAGAGCGACACCGGATAACAATCACCGTCACTTGCTATCTGGGGGGTTATCTCAATGGGCCATGACCATTCTCCCTCATCATCTTTTACCGAAAAGAACACACCGTCATAGAAAGGCAGTTTGCGTGTAAACACCAGCACACTCTTATCACCCGATACAACAGGATTTGATTCAGAAAATCTTGTGTTTATCCTTTCTCCAAGGTTTTCTTCAAGGAAGAAGACAGGGTTTTTGACGCTTTCAATGGCATTTTCAGTTGCCTGTATATGTTCATCGACAATATCAATATCGTATACGGAGGGGTCGAGCTTCTCCCTGAATTCAAAATACTTTTCGAGTGCTTTATCAAACTGGTAATTGATGTGATAAGCCTGGCCGAGAAGAAAAAGGGCATCCAGCGGGGCTTGCCTGGTCCGGAAGGTGGGCCTTCTGTCACGTCTGTCTGTGTCGGTAATGGCTTTTTCAAGGTAATCAATGGAATTCTCCTTCTCTCCCGGTATATTCAGATAGCACGAACCTGCCCTGTAATTCAGGAATGCATTTTCCGGATCGTCTTTCAGGAGTTCAAGGTATAGTGGAAGAGCTTCGTTATATTCTTCAAAAAGATGGAATGATTCTGCCTCAAGAAACATCTCCTGCCTTCCTGAATAAAGTTGTGAATAGATCTGTGCTCCTGCCTGGCTGGTGAACAATAATCCGGTTATGAGTAAAGTGATTGTTCTGTTCATAAAAGTAAGTATAGCTCAGAAACCAAACTGTTATACCGTGAAATTATGAATTTGTTTTACAAATAAATCATAACCGGATTGAATGGATAAGTCAATATTGAGAGCAAATTTAAAAAAAATATGTAAAGTTTGGGCACGGAGACATACCAGTTAATTGATCATATTTTCCTTTGGGCGTCAAAGTTCTCAAGGTAGCTGGCTATGCGCTCCAGAAACATGCCCCCGAGTGCGCCGTCTACAACCCTGTGATCATAAGATAGTGAAAGAGTCATTATGTTTCTTATGGCAATGACATCGCCTTTTGGGGATTCAACTACCACAGGTTTTTTTATTATTGCCCCCACACCCAGTATGGCTGCTTCAGGTTGGTTGATTATGGGTGTCCCGGCGGTATTCCTGAAGGTTCCAAAATTTGTTATGGTGAAAGTACCATTGGATGTTTCAGAAGGTTGGAGTTTATTGCTCCTGGCTCTTTCTGCAAGATCATTCACTGCTCTTGCAAGTCCTACCAGGCTTTTTTCATCAGCATTCTTTATTACCGGTACAATGAGGTTGCCGTCGGGCAAAGCAACGGCGAAACCAATATTGACATTCTTTCTTACAATTATTCTTGTCCCGTCAACGGAAACATTGACCATGGGGTAATCACGAAGAGCCTTTGCAGCAGCTTCTATGAACAGGGGTGTATAGGTGATTTTCTGGTTTTCCCGCTCAAAAAATCCGGTTTTGTTGCTCTCCCGCCATCTTACAAGCTCACTTACATCGGCATCTATAAAAGATGTTACATGAGGGGATATCTGTTTTGAGGCCAACATATGTCCTGCTATGATTCTTCTCACACGGCTCATTTCGACAATTTTGTCTTCTTCGCCGGGAACTGCCCGCCCCGGTGCCGGATAAGCGGAGGGTGCGGGGGCTGCCTCTTTGGTTGCGACGTGGACTTCCGGGCCTGCAATGCCAGGTTCGTATTTTTGATCTCTGCTTGCGATATAGCTGGCCAGGTCATTCTTTGTTATCCTTCCGGCTTCACCGCTGCCTGGAAGGTTGTCGAGCTCACTGAGCGAAATGTTTTCTTTTTTTGCAATGCTTCGCACCAGGGGTGTGAGAAACTTTCCCGATGGAGTCTGTCTGGGGATTCCTCCGGATCGCGGATAGGAGTGGGTTGCGGTATCCTGATCATCTGCAAATCCGGCCTCAGGAGCGGATGTGTCTTTCGTTTCCTTTATTCTTGCAACTTCACGCTCAACCTCATCCGGATCTGTCCTGCCCGGATCTGCTGTTGTCTCTATTATCGCCAGGATGCTTCCTGTTTGCGGAGTTTCACCTGCCGCAATTAAAATTTTGGTTACTAAACCGCTAACTGGCGATGGTATTTCGGAATCGACTTTGTCGGTTGCAACTTCCAGCAAAGGCTGGTCTTCTTCAACATGATCTCCTTCCGATACAAGCCACCTGGTAATGGATGCCTCAATAATCCCTTCGCCCATTGCAGGCAGTAATATTTCGATCTTTGCCATTGCAGGTCAGATTTATGGAATGTATAACATAGAGGCTGCTTCTTTGTTTAAGAATCACGGAAAAAATGAGCGGCGTTTGCGTATCCTCCCTCTGATGGATACCATGACCATCCGCACAATTACTGTTACCGCCATGCCCCACAGAGCAATGGGGATAATTGTAAATACTTTGTAATACCAGTCCGGGTTGAGCATGGCGTACACAAGTAGTATGGCAATGCTGCCGAAAAGCAGTCCCTTAAGGCTCCCGCCAATCCGTACAGGACCTTTGTAACCTCCTGTCAAAAGGATCGAAACCATCCATATTATGATCAGTGCAGGGATGAGAACCACCGGGTTTTCATCGGGATATCCCTGTTGCAATATGGATAGACGGGTTCCCTCTCCTGCCGGGAATACCAGGAAACCTGCATACAGTATGGCGGCATCTGCTGCAGGGAGGACTATCCTGCCTGTCAGCCTCTTAATTATTGATAAGCCTGCACGTGAATAGATTGCAATAAAAAGAAGGATCACCAGCAACGATCTGCCCGGGGCTCTGAAATGCTTTTTGGCATATATTGCCATGGCTCTGTAGAAAACCAGGACATAATTTACACTTGACTTCCTTGTGCTTTCTCCCTTGAAGTGGACGATTTTTGTGCCCGGGTGGTAATAAATTTCGTAATCGTTATGCAGTAACCTGACAGAGAGGTCTATATCCTCACCATACATGAAAAAAGATTCGTCAAAATATCCTGTCTTATCCAACGCTGTTTTTCGGGCAAAAAAGAAGGCGCCGGTAAGCACTTCTATTTTCTGGGTCTTGTTTTTGTCAAGATGACCAAGATAATACCTTCCGTATTTTTCAGATCCCGGAAAAAGCGCAGTAAGTCCGCTTATTTTATAAAAAGCAACGGTCGGGGTGGGCAAAGCTCTTTTTGATTCCGGCAGGTACCTGCCCAACCCGTCTACCATTTTAACACCCATTGCTCCGGCCCGGGGGGTTGAATCCATAAACTCTAT
Source organism: Bacteroidales bacterium (assembly GCA_007133565.1). Taxonomy (GTDB): domain Bacteria; phylum Bacteroidota; class Bacteroidia; order Bacteroidales; family PUMT01; genus PXAP01. Next base: position 34,041 of record SLMM01000057.1, on the reverse strand, counting down.
GCACACTCTGAAGGTTTGTTTCTCAACAAGGGTGTCCGGGTTAAGGAACAGGATATACTCACCGCAGGCAAGTTTCAGCGCCTGGTTATTTGCTTTCGAGAAACCCAGGTTCTTGTCATTAGCCAGGAGTTTTACTCCCGGGAACCTTTCCGCCACCATATCTGCTGAGTTGTCGGAAGAGTTATTGTCAACAACAAATATCTCTGTTTCGATCCCTGCGGCAGCCTCGCAAACCGTCTGAAGGCATGATTCCAGCAGATTCCTTACGTTGTAGCTGACAATTATTACTGAAAGTTTTGTCATGTGCGATTACAGGTATCTCTTCTGAATATGTTGGGGAACCGGATCGTTTTTGATTTACTTGATATTTTTTCTGATTGCTTTTGCAAGTCTTTTAACTCCTTCTATATTCATTTCCCTGGAAGCGAAGGAAAAATTCAGCCTCATGGTATTTCTTCCGCTGCCGTCACAATAAAAGACATTACCCAGAACGAACGCAACTTTTTCCTCAATGGCCTGCATGAAAAGTTTTTCGGCATCCATGTATTCAGGGAGAGTGAGGAAAAGAAACAGTCCGCCCTCCGGTTCTGTCCATGTAACACCTGCAGGCATGTGTTCCTTCAGGGCAGAAAGCATTGTGTCTCTCTTGTCACGATACATATTCTTAATAGTCTCAAGATGCTTTTCAAATATACCAGTTTCAAGATATTTTGCTGCAATTTTCTGAACAAAGGGAGATGTGCAAAGATCGGCTGTTTGTTTTGCCGTTACCAGTTTGTCAATAATCTCTTCATGAGCGATAACCCAGCCTATGCGGAAGCCGGGTGCCAGTATCTTGGAGAAAGTTCCCAGCGAAATCACCTGGCCGGTGTTGTCCATGGCGAATATCATTTTCTGTGGATTGCCTTCAAAGCGCAGCTCCCTGTAGGGGCTGTCCTCAACTATCAGGACATCGTGTTTGCGTGCTATATCAATAATTTCCTGCCTTCTTGATTCGGGCATGGTGATGCCTGCAGGGTTCTGAAAATCGGGTATCGTATATATGAATTTGGGCTTCTCCCCGAATGCTTTCATCTTTTTCAGCTTGTCTTCCAGAAGATCTGACCTCATGCCGTAATTATCCAGCTTTACACCTTCCATTTTTGCACCGTAAAAGCCGAATGCACTTATACCACCCAGGTAAGAAGGGAGGCCGCATATTATCTTGTCGCCGGGATCGATAAAAACTTTGGGGAGCAGGTCCAGCGCCTGTTGTGACGCGGTTGTAATCATAAGGTTCCCGGTGTCTATTTCAAGGCCCTGCTGCCGGTACCGTTCAACAAGCAGTTCCCTGAGCCGCTGGTCTCCTTCAGTTGTGCCGTATTGAAGAGCAAGATAAGCATCTTCTGAATCGAATATGTTACATACAATCTTACGAAGATGTTCAACAGGGAATGATTCGGGTGAGGGCAAACCTCCGGCAAATGAAATTATATCAGGTCTCTGGGTCAGCTTAAGGACCTCTCTGATTGCTGATTTTTTCTGTGCACGGATCTGCCGGTTAAATACTTTGTCAAGGTCGCTTACCATAGTATATGATTCTTTAACGGGGATCAGGTTAATATGCTTTCTTATTGGTAAATGATGCTTCAAACAGGGTTCTGTTCACAATTGAACGGCCCAGTGTGATCTCATCGGCATATTCAAGTTCGTCACCTACGGCAACTCCCCTGGCAATGGTTGAAATGGTTATCGGGTATTCGTTCAGCTTTCTGTATATGTAGAAGTTGGTTGTGTCACCTTCCATTGTTGTGCTGAGTGCCAGAATCACCTCTTCAATACCACCTTCTGAAACTTTTTCAACAAGAGACTCTATGTTCAGGTCACCCGGACCCGTGCCGTCCATGGGAGATATTATTCCTCCCAGTACATGATACACACCCGGAAACTGCCTGGTGTTCTCAATTGACATTACATCTCTGATATTCTCAACAACGCAGATTGTGCCGTGATCCCGTTTCTGATCAGAACATATGGTGCATACCTCTGAATCTGAAATATTGTGGCAAACCACGCAATGCCTGACCTCTTTTCTGAGTCTCAGCATTGCCCCGGAAAATCTTTCCACATCAGCTTCATTCTGTTTAAGCAGGTGCAATACCAGCCTCAGTGCAGTCTTTCTGCCTATGCCGGGCAGACCGGCAAATTCTGAAATTGCCGCCTCAAGAAGTTTTGAAGGATAGTGGTCAGGGCTCACTTTAACACTTTTTGCAACACAAAATTAATACCTATTAACACCATAAACAAACATAAGCTTTTTAAACAGGATTGCAATCAGGATGTTTTACAACCTCTTTATTTTTTTTTGATTATCCTTGCAGAATATGTCACCCTATCTGGTACTTACTGTTGTACTGGCGTATTTCGCTGTACTGATTGCAATATCCCGGATTACCGGCCGGGATCAGGGGAATGCTGCTTTTTTCCTTGGCAACAGGCAATCGCCGTGGTATATTGTTGCATTTGGAATGATCGGGGCTACACTTTCGGGTGTCACTTTTATCTCCATTCCGGGATGGGTGGGGGAGAGCAGTTTTTCCTACATGCAGATGGTCCTGGGGTATCTCGTGGGGTATTTCATCATTGCCAATGTGCTGATGCCATTATATTACAGGCTCAACCTTACCTCAATCTATACCTATCTTGAAGACAGATTCGGGTTTTACTCATATAAGACAGGTGCATTGTTTTTCATATTATCCAGGCTGGTAGGTGTGTCGCTCAGAGTTTACCTGATGGCAGGTGTGCTCCAGGTAACGGTCTTTGATGCATGGGGTGTGCCCTTTTTTGTTTCTGTGGCAGTAACGGTTATTCTGATATGGTTATATACGGTAAGGGGAGGGATAAGGACAATTATCTGGACAGATACTTTGCAGACTTTTTTCATGATTGTGGCTGCCGGAGCAACCGTTTATGCTGTGGCAGGTGAGCTTTCCCTTGATACGGGAGGTCTCCTGGGGGCGATATATGATAGTGAACATTCAAAGGTGTTCTTTTTTGAGGATTGGCGGGATGGCAGGTTCTTTTTCAAGCAGTTTGCCGGCGGGGTATTCATTGCGATCGTGATGACCGGGCTTGACCAGGATATGATGCAGAAGAACCTGAGTTGCCGGAATATTAATGAGGCCAAAAAAAATATGTACTGGTTCAGCATTGCCCTTGTGCCTGTTAAACTGCTGCTTCTGGCCCTGGGTGCGCTTCTGCTGATATTTGCATCAGAGACGGGGATTATCCTCCCGGATAGAGCAGATGACATATTCCCGGTTATAGCCACACATGGATACCTGCCATCTTTTATTACAATTTTTTTTATTGTAGGGCTGGTGGCGGCCACATATTCAAGTGCTGATTCCACACTAACGGCACTCACCACCTCATTCAGCGTTGATATTATCGGCCGGGGGCGAAAGCCCGAAGCTGTCCCGCTTGCTACGCGCAAAATTGTTCATGCGGCGATGGCACTTGCACTGGTGATATTCATAATTTTATTCAGAACACTTAATGGCCAGAGCGTTATAAGCCTGGTTCTGACACTGGCTGGATACACATACGGGCCCTTGCTGGGGTTGTTTTCATTTGGGATATTCACAAGGATAAGTGTTAAGGACCGGCTGGTGCCACTGGTTGCAATACTTTCACCTGTTCTGACATGGCTGATTGATTCAGTCTCCGAGAGATACCTTGCAGGGTATCATTTTGGCTATGAGATTGTTGTGCTAAACGGACTGATTACTTTTGCCGGATTGCTGTTGATTAAAAGATCCGGTGCAGGCAGCTGACCGGCAATTAATAAGTAAGGCTGCCTTCCTTTTAATTGCCTGCTGGAAGGCAGCCTTTATACGAACACACACTGGCTTTTGAATTGCGTAAATTGCCGATAATTCTCCGGGCGGTCTTTAGGATAATTGCTATTTCTTGTTAACCGAATTGCCGCCCGCCTTCTTTTTCATCCTCTCCAGCAATTCAGCCTCATCTTTTGTGCCGCTGTGTCCGTATATATCCTGAAGAATGTGTGCGTATTTGTTATAAACTATATTTCTCCTCAACTTGAGGGTTGGGCTGAGTTCACCGCTGGCTGGCGTCCACTCTTCATGAACAAGCCTGAACCTTTTGATCTGCTCGGTAACACCGAGCTTGCCGTTCAGCTCGTTGATCTCCCTCTGGTATCTTGCCACAACCTGAGGTATCTTTATCAACTCTGCGTTATCCCTGTAATTTACCTTATGAATTGAACACCAGTTGTGGAGGAATTCAAAGTTGGGCACGACGATTGCCGACACAAATTTTTCATTCTCGCCTACAACCATAGCCTGATCAATGAAGAGCGATTCCTTCAATTTGTTCTCAATGACCTGCGGAGCAATATATTTGCCGCTTGATGTTTTGAATATCTCTTTTTTTCTGTCAGTTATCCTGAGGAATTTGTTGTCTTCCAGAACTCCTATATCTCCGGTGTGGAACCAGCCATCATCGTCAATGGCCTGTGCTGTCTGTTCCGGATCCTTGTAATAACCAAGCATGATACCGGGTCCCCGTGCCAGTATTTCTCCATCTTCGGCTATTTTTATCTCGGTATTGTCGACCGGCGGCCCCACTGTTCCGAATCTTACGTTGCCCGGCTCTTCAAAATAGTTTACTGCAAGCACAGGCGATGTTTCAGTAAGCCCGTATCCTTCGAGGACAGGAATGCCCGCAGCCCAGAATATACGGGCAAGGCGCACCTGGAGCGCAGCGCCTCCCGTCATGATGAATTCTATTTTGCCGCCAAGTGCCTGTTGCCATTTGCTGAATATCAGCTTGCGTGCAATTTTCAGCCGGAAATTGTACCACCAACTGTTACCGTTATCCTTGTATTTAAGACCGAGTGAAACCGCCCAGAAAAAAAGTGATTTCTTAATTCCTTTCAGGTCCTTTCCCTTTCCGATGATCTTGTCGTATACCCTTTCAAGAAGCCTTGGTACGGTAACAAACAGATTTACCTGCAGTTCCTTAAGGTTATCAGCAATTGTTGCCATGCTTTCGGCGTAATATATACTGACCCCTTTGTACTGGTAAATGTAATTTACCATCCTTTCGTATATGTGACACAGCGGAAGAAAGCTCAGCACCCTGAAGTCACTGGTTATGTTGAATCTCGGATCAACAGTCTTTACATTGCTTACAATGTTGTTGTGAGAGAGCATTACTCCTTTTGACACACCTGTGGTACCAGAGGTGTAGATGATTGAAACCATGTCGCCCGGATCAATCCCGGCCTTAATTTTATCAACCTCATCTTTGTATTTGTCAGAATTTTTCCTTCCCAGTTCGGTTATCTCAATGTAGTTCGGAGCATCTTCAACTTCATTGAAGGTATAAACTTTTTCCAGTTTAGGAATTGAATCTGCTATTGGGTTAAGTCTGGAATACAAAGCCTTATCAGAAACTATTAGCATCCTGGCATCAGAATGGCCCAGGATGTATTTGAACTCTTCATCACTGATTGTCGGATAGATCGGAACATGCACTGCACCAATCGCCGACATTCCCATGTCTGCAAAGTTCCATTCGGGACGGTTGTTGGAGATGGTGGCTATCTTATCCCCCTTTTTAAACCCCATACTTAAAAGTCCGCAGGAAAAATTCCTTGCCATTTCGGCATATTCGGATATGCTGTATTTTCTCCATTCCCCTGCCTGTTTGGAAGCAAGTGCATCCGGCTTGTCAGGCCATTTCTGAAGGAATGCATCTAAAATGTCGAATGTTCTGGTTACTTGCATGTTGTTGTGTTTAGTTTATTATTGTTTTCAACCAAATATATTGCATTTCGGCGAAAAAAAATAGACCGAAAACAGGAATTGGTTTAAAAGTTTATGCATATTCAAGATAAAGGCTTGACAAGCAACAATATATGTGCACGAAATTTTTGACTTGTTTTCGACCATAAAGGTTGCCCGGTTGATTGATTATATGCGGAAATTATTGTGGTCTGGAAATTTACTATATTGCAGCATCAGGAGTTATCAACATGACTGGTAAGAACAGGCTTGCAGTAAACCCGATAAATTTGACAAAACATTTCCGGTCTTTTTCCCTTTATATAACTGGACTGTTGTTTTATAAATACATAATGATATGAGAATACCGGTTGTTATTATCATGGTTGTCTTTCTGACTGCTTCGGGGTTTGACAGGCATAAACCTGCCTATGTAATCTACAATCAGAACGGGAAGGAGGTTAGTTACCGGAGAATGATGAGGGAGATCAGTGATGCAGATATCCTGCTTTTCGGCGAAATTCACGGCAACCCGATTTCACACTGGTTGCAGTATGAGGTTGCCAAAGGTCTGCATAATGCTCTTGATGGCATGATAATGCTTGCTGCAGAGATGTTTGAGGCGGATAATCAGTTGATCCTGGATGAATACCTTGGTAAGCTTATATCTCAAAGCAGATTTGAGGATGAAGCCAGGCTCTGGAGGAATTACCAAACCGACTACAAACCACTGGTTGAGTTTGCCAGGGAACATTCCATACCGTTTATAGCCTCGAATATTCCCCGAAGATATGCAAATATGGTGTTTAATGGCGGTTTTGAGGCACTGGAGCAGCTTGATGATAAAGCTTTGTCCTATATAGCGCCCCTTCCGGTGGAGTATGACCCTGAACTTCCGGGTTACCGGGCTATGTTGGAAATGAGCAGCGGGGGTATGGGGCATGCCGGTGAAACCCTGCCAATGGCCCAGGCAATAAAAGATGCAACAATGGCACATTTTATTCTTGAGAGAAAGGAGCCTGACAGGCTGCTTATACATCTGCATGGCACTTATCACTCTGATAATTTTGAGGGAATATACTGGTATCTGAAGCGAAAGAAACCCGGACTTAACATAGTTACAATTGCCACGGTTTCTCAGGAAAATCCGGGAAAACTGGATGAAGAAGCCGAAGGAAGGGCTGATTTCATCCTGGTAGTTCCGGACACAATGACCCGTACTTACTAAGCGGAAGCTTTCCTTGCCACCTCTGCGAGCTCATTGACCGCATTTTCAAGTCCTTCAGGCCTTCTCCCTCCAGCAGTCGCGAAGAACGTCTGGCCCCCACCGCCTCCCTGAATGTGAACTGCAACCTGCCTTATCAATTCGTTTGCTTTCAGGTTGGTCTTTTCAATCAGGGTCTCTGATACCATTACTGCAAGGTGGGCCTTGCCTTCGATCTCCGCACCCAGCACCAGGAATAACTCCGGAATCTCACCCTTGAGCTGAAAAGCCAGATCTTTCAGGGTGCCGGGAGAATCTGCGGTTACTGTTTCGGCGATTATTGTCATTCCTTCCTTCTTTTCAGCTTTTTGAAGAAGGCTTGATTTTAATCCTGCAGCCTTGTCCCGGTTTAAATCATTAACTTTCTTTTCGAGAAGGTTTTTTTCCTCTATAAGCTGTCTGATTGTTTTAACAGGGTCGCCGGTGCAACGGAGCAGGGCCTTTACTTCTTTCAGCTTTTTCAGCTGGTTGGTTACCCATTTTTCTGCCAGGGGACCCGTAACAGCTTCTATCCTGCGAATTCCCGCTGCAATTGCAGACTCAGAGGTTATTTTAAACAACCCGATCTGGCCTGTACTATCGACGTGGGTGCCTCCGCATAATTCGATTGAATTGCCAAATCTGATTGTACGGACCTCATCGCCGTATTTTTCACCGAAAAGGGAAATCGCCCCGGCTGCTTTTGCCTCTTTGAATGGTATTTGCCTTTGTTCTTCCCTGGTAATATTTTCCCTTATTTTCTTGTTTATAGTGTTTTCCAGGTCTGTGATTTCCTTTTCAGTTGGTTTTTGATAATGGGAAAAGTCAAATCTAAGGTAGTCATAATGGACAAGCGAGCCCTTCTGTTCAACATGAGGACCCAGAATCTCCCTCAGGGCATCATGAAGAAGGTGTGTAGCCGTGTGGTTGTTTGCAGTAAGCTTCCTTTTTTCTACATCAACTATTGCCCTGAACTTTTTGTTTGATACCGGAGGCATGTCCGGCACAATGTGAATAATAAGATCGTTCTCTTTTATGGTATTCAGAATCTTTGTTTTCCCGGTATCATATACCAGAACCCCCGTATCTCCTATCTGCCCCCCGCTTTCAGCATAAAAGGGGGTTTTGTCGAATACCAGATGGAACAACTCCTTTCCCTTTGTACTGACCTTCCGGTATCTGGTTATTTTCACGTCAGTTTCAAGCATGTCGTATCCGGTAAAACTAATGCCTGTATCCTTATCAAGCACTATCCAGTCGCCCGCGTCAACTTTTGCATCCTGCCTTGAACGGTTCCTCTGGGCCTCCATTTCTCTCTCAAACTGCTTTTTATCAATTGTACATCCCTTTTCTCTGAGAAGAAGCTCAGTAAGGTCGGGCGGGAAGCCATATGTGTCGTAAAGAATAAATGCATCTTTTCCGTCAAGCACCCTGGAATCTGTCCCTGAGACCATCTGGTCCAGCATTCTGATGCCGGTGTCGAGTGTTTTCAGGAATGCACCCTCCTCTTCTTCAATTACTCTTTCTATGAGATCCTGTTGTGCTTTTAATTCAGGGTATGCATCTCCCATTATATCTGTAAGTGTGGGGACGAGTCGGTATATAAAAGGTTCTGATTGCGCAAGGAAACTGAACCCATACCTGATTGCCCGTCTCAGGATTCGCCTGATAACATACCCGGCTTTGTTGTTGGAAGGTATCTGGCCGTCGGCTATGGAAAATGAAAGGGTACGGAGATGGTCGGCAATAACACGCATTGCAATGTCCTGTTTGTCATTCCTCCCGTAAGCTAAAGCTGTTATCTCAGATAACTTGCCTATTATCGGGCGGAACAGGTCTGTATCATAGCTTGACAGCTTGCCTTGCACTATCATGCAGAGTCTTTCAAAGCCCATGCCCGTGTCAACATGCCGGGCGGGAAGGGTCTCAAGGCTGCCGTCAGATTTTCGGTTGTACTGGATAAAGACCAGATTCCAAATTTCAATCACAAGCGGGTGCTCACGGTTTACCAGTCCGGCGCCCGGCACTGCTTCTCTGTCCGCATCTGGCCTCATGTCAATATGGATTTCTGAGCAGGGTCCGCATGGCCCGGTATCACCCATTTCCCAAAAATTATCCTTCTTGCTTCCCGGCAGAATGCGGTCAGCAGGCAGGTGTTTTTCCCAGCATTCTGAAGCTTCGGTGTCAGTGCCCAGGTTTTCTTCGGCGCTCCCTTCAAATACAGTTGCATATAAACGATCAGGAGATATTTGTAACTCTTTTACCAGAAAATCGTATGCCCAATGTATGGCTTCTTCTTTGAAATAGTTGCCGAATGACCAGTTGCCCAGCATTTCGAACATGGTGTGATGATAGGTGTCATAACCAACCTCCTCAAGGTCATTGTGTTTTCCTGATACCCTGAGACATTTCTGGGAGTTGGCAACCCTTGGATGGTCAGGCTGCCTGTTGCCAAGGAAAAAGTCCTTGAACTGGTTCATGCCGGCATTGGTGAACATGAGGGTGGGGTCATTCTTTACAACTATGGGGGCGGAGGGAAGTATCCTGTGGTCCTTTTTCCTGAAATAGTCCAGAAAAAGGGTCCTGAGATGGTTGGAATCCATAAAATATTACTTTATAAAGAGATGGTGTTTGTTATTTTGATTAAATTGTAACGGATTTTTGTTGAAAAACATCTTGTAAAATTAGTTTATTTCATTTAGATTTGTTGTTCGGAAGATGACTTTCCACTTTATATTTTTCAAAATCAGGTCTATGGCAAAGGAAAAATACAGATTTAATCCCGACTCTCTTCAATACGACAGGATCAATCACACTTTCAGGGATAAGTTGTTCAGTTTCCTTACATATTTTTCGGCCAGTATAGTTTTAGCACTTTTATACTTTCTTGTTGTCAGCTATTTCTTTGACCTTCCCAGGGAGAAAGTCCTGAAAAGAGAGGTGAACAACCTGACGCTTCAATACGAAATACTTAACAAGCAACTGGATCATATAAGTTATGTGCTGGATGATATCCAGAACCGTGATGACAATATTTACAGGATTGTATTCAATGCCGACCCTATTCCAAAATCTATACGCACGGCAGGTTTTGGAGGGGTGAACCGTTACACGGAGCTTGAAGGATACGAGAACAGCGATATTGTTGTCGAAACTGCCAGGCGCCTTGACATATTGAAAAAGCAGTTATATGTCCAGTCTATTTCATATGATGAGGTGATTGATCTTGCAGTCAATAATGAAAATATGCTGGCAAGCATTCCTTCTATCCAGCCTGTTGCAATCAGGGATATCAGGAGGATAGGAGGTTATTTTGGAAGGAGGGTTCATCCTATTTACAAGATACCTATGTTCCATGAAGGCATGGACTTTACTGCGCCTACCGGCACCGATGTTTTTGCAACCGGTAACGGTGTTGTTCTGCGTGTAATAAATGACAGGTCCAGAAGGGGATACGGGACTTTTGTCGATATAGACCACGGATTTGGGTACCGTACGCGGTATGCTCACCTTGACAGGGTGCTTGTCAGGGCGGGCCAGGAAATAACTCGTGGAGATGTAATCGGGCATGTCGGAAATACAGGAGCATCAACCGCTCCGCATCTGCACTATGAGGTACACCGTAACAACAGGCCGGTTGATCCGATCAACTATTTCTTTGGCGATTTGTCGCCCGAGGAATTTGATGCGATGATCGAGATGTCTATGCAGGGTGGTTCTTTCATGGGGTTCTAATTTTATTGCCGTGCCTTATAAAGAAAAAAAAGTTGAGAAGCTTTACTATTCCATCGGCGAGATTGCCGATATGTTCAATGTGAACACCTCGCTTATCCGTTACTGGGAAAAGGAGTTTGATATTATCAAGCCAAAGAAGAACAAGAAAGGGAACCGGTTTTTTACCATTGAGGATATTAATAATTTTTACCTTATCCATGAACTGGTCAAGGAGAGAGGTATGACACTGAAGGGGGCAAAAAAGAAAATTAAGGATAACAGAGATGATACAGTAAAGAACCTGGAGCTTGTCAAAATCCTGAAAGAGGTGAGGGGAATGCTGATTGAAATTAAGGGGGGCCTCTGAACTGCGGGCATCACCAATTACTTTTTATTCTGTCTGCTGAATGCTTATGAGGGTTGCACCACCTGACCCTGCGCCTTTCACAATAATCTATATTTATACATTTGGTGTTCCCTGTTTATTTTCCTTAGGGGAAATTTTGATGTGGCAGGAGGATCTTGGTAATGGGAATAGCATCTGATTAACCATTATTGAAAAAAATAATATGAAAATTAAAGAGGTAACAAGTGTGATCGAGGATTTTGCCCCCCTTTCTTTTCAGGAGCCTTACGATAACGCGGGACTGCTTGTAGGTGACGGAGAACAGGTTGCCGAAGGGGCTCTCTTGTGCCTGGATGTAACAGAAGCGGTCGTTGAAGAGGCTGTTGAAAAAGGAGCCGGGCTCATTATCTCTCATCATCCGGTAATCTTCGGGGGGATTAAAAAGCTGACTGCAGATGACCCTGCCGGAAGGATAATACTTAAGGCAGTGCGAAACAATATATCGGTTTATGCTGCACATACCAACATTGACAGTGTATGGGGCGGCGTTAACACCCGGATTGCGGACAAGATAGGGCTCGTTAACCAGGAGATACTCTCACCGGCAAGGGGCATTCTCAGAAAGCTTGTGGTATTTGTACCTGTTAATGATGCGCCGGCCGTAAGGGAGGCTGTCTTCAATGCCGGTGCAGGCCATATAGGGGATTATGACCAGTGCAGCTTCAATATTACAGGAGAGGGCAGCTTCAGGGGTGGTGAAAATACCAACCCCTATGCGGGAGCAGCGGGCTCACTGCATTTTGAAAAAGAACTGCGTATTGAAACTGTTTATCCGGAGCATATTGAGAAGTCGGTCATTTCGGCAATGATTGATGCCCATCCCTATGAGGAGGTCGCATATGACATATATCCGTTAGGTAACAGTTATGAAAGGGCCGGCATGGGGATTACAGGTGAACTTGAAAAAGAAGTGAAACCAGCCGGCTTCCTGGATTTGCTTAAAGAGAATTTTAAAACACCTGTCATAAGGCATACGACCTTCCCGGGTAAAAATATCAAACGGGTGTCGGTTTGTGGAGGAAGTGGCAGTCAGCTTACCGGTGCTGCCAGGAGGGCCGGTGCTGATGTTTTTGTTTCGGGGGATTTTAAATACCACTATTTTTTCGGGGCCGGCAACGATATGATGATTGCCGACATCGGACATTATGAAAGCGAACAGTTTACGATGGAAATTTTTCATGAACTGATTACAAAAAAAATCCCTAACTTTGCGGTTCATTTTTCAGATACAAACACAAATCCCATTCATTATTGGCTATGACAACCGACACAAAAAAATCACAATCACAGGAACAGACAGAGAGATCAACAGAGGAAAAACTCAGGTTCCTTTATGAAATGCAGATGGTTGACTCTGAAGTTGACAAGATCAAGATTCTCAGGGGAGAGTTGCCCCTGGAAGTACAGGACCTTGAAGATGAGATAGCCGGTCTTCAGACCAGGTTGGCAAATATTCTCGAAGAGTTGAAGGAGCTGGAAACATCAGTGCAAAATAAAAAAAATGAGATTGTCGATTCCCAGTCACTGATCAAGAAATATCAGGAGCAGCAGATGAATGTGAGGAATAACAGGGAATACGACTCGCTTTCAAAAGAGATTGAATTCCAGACTTTGGAGATTGAGCTTTCGGAAAAGAGGATAAAGGAGTTCACTGCCCAGCTTGAGGAGAAGAAGCAACTGGAGGCTGAATCACGGGTTTTGTTTGACGAGAGAACCAAAGACCTTGAAGAAAAGAAGGATGAGCTGAACAGCATCATTTCTGAAACCCAGAAAGAGGAAGAAGAGCTAAAATCAAGATCAGAGAAATTCGCTGAGCTTATTGATCCCCGGTTGCTTACCGCATATAAGAGGATCAGGAAGAATGCACGGAACGGACTGGCGGTAGTGACCGTTGAAAGAGATGCCTGCGGCGGATGTTTTAATAAGATACCGCCCCAGAGGCAGCTCGATATAAGGTCGAGAAAGAAAATCATCGTTTGTGAATATTGCGGCCGCATTCTTGTTGACAGTGAGATAATGACTTCAGAGGCGGCTCCGGAATAGCCCCCTGCTTATGACACGGGAAGAACTCAGAAAGTTTATTCTTGAAGGTATTCCTGACGAACTGCCTTCCGCTCCGGTTTATGATTCCGATATAAATCATGCCCCCCCGAGAAACCTGGTACTTGGCGCAGAGGAAAAAAAACTGGCCCTCAGAAATGCTCTGAGATATTTTCAGCCGCTTCATCACAAGGTTCTTGCAAGTGAATTTGCAGGTGAGCTTGAAAAGTACGGCAGGATATATATGTACAGGTTCAGGCCTCCTTATGAGATAAAGGCGCGCAGTATAGATGACTACCCACACGAATCGAAGCAGGCAGCAGCGATAATGCTGATGCTCAGTAATAATTTGGACAAAGCGGTTGCACAGCATCCGCATGAACTAATAACATACGGAGGTAACGGGGCAGTCTTTCAAAATTGGGCACAATACCTCCTGACGATGCAGTATCTCGCCACGATGACCGACAACCAGACACTTGTGCTTTATTCAGGTCATCCGCTGGGTCTTTTCCCTTCTCATACCGATGCCCCGAGGGTTGTGGTCACAAATGGAATGGTAATTCCCAATTATTCTTCAAGAGAGGATTATGACAGGCTTAACTCGCTGGGGGTTAGTCAATACGGACAAATGACAGCGGGCTCTTTCATGTATATCGGTCCCCAGGGCATAGTGCACGGTACAACTATCACGGTGCTGAATGCAGGACGGCTAATCTCCGGGCATAAGAAGGCTGACCTGCGCGGTAAGATTTTTGTGACAAGCGGACTTGGGGGGATGTCGGGTGCCCAGCCCAAAGCTACGGTCATTGCCGGCGGCATATGCCTGGTGGCGGAGGTAAACCCGAAGGCAACCGCCCTGCGTTATTCGCAGGGTTGGGTTGACGAGGTTTTCGATGACACTGGCATGCTCATTAAGCGGGCTTTGGACGCAAGAAGCAGGGGAGAGGCTGTTTCACTCGCTTATCGCGGAAATGTCGTCGAACTGCTCGAAAGGCTTGTTAGCGATAATGTGCATATTGAGCTGGGCTCGGACCAAACTTCATTGCACAATCCATGGTCGGGAGGGTACTACCCGGCAGGAATTGGATTTGAAGAGGCGAATGAGATGATGGTTTCCGATCCTGCAAAATTCAGTGAGCTTGTGCGTGCCTCGCTTCGACGGCATGTTGCTGCTGTGAATGCCCTTGTTGAAAAAGGAATGTACTTCTGGGATTACGGGAACGCTTTTCTCCTGGAGGCAGGCCGGGCCGGAGCGGATGTTTTCGATAATTCGGGCAGGTACAGATATCCCTCATATGTCCAGGATATTATGGGCCCCCTCTTTTTTGATTACGGCTTCGGGCCTTTCCGATGGGTCTGCACTTCGTCGCTTGACAGTGACCTCGTTGAGACTGACTCAATTGCGGCTTCCGTACTGGAAGATATCATCAGGACAGCTCCGCCTGAGATAATGCCGCAGATGGAGGACAACCTGATGTGGATCAGGCAGGCGGGGAAAAATAATCTTGTGGTGGGATCAAAAGCCAGAATACTCTATGCTGATGCAAACGGAAGGATAAAAATTGCATCTGCTTTCAACAAAGCCATCAGGGATGGGAGAATTTCCGCACCTGTAGTACTTGGCAGAGATCATCACGATGTTTCCGGAACAGACTCACCATTCAGGGAGACATCAGATATTTGTGACGGATCTTCATTTACCGCCGATATGGCTGTTCATAATGTAATAGGCGATGCTTTCAGGGGTGCCACATGGGTATCCATTCATAACGGAGGAGGTGTAGGATGGGGTGAGGTTATTAACGGGGGATTCGGGCTTCTTCTTGATGGTACATCCGAAGCTGACCGGCGTCTTGAGATGATGCTGCACTGGGATGTTAACAACGGTATAGCACGGCGAAGCTGGGCACGAAATGAAGGTGCAATGAAGACTATAAAGCGGGAAATGAACCGAACCCCTTTACTGAGGGTAACAATCCCAAATATTGTCAGTGACGACTTGATTGATGGATTACAGTAAAAACAGAAACCCCGGATAATTCCGGGGCAGTAATTTCAGAAGTGCAGATGAAACCCGCATTAACCTTCGTCAGAAAAAATAACATGAAAATCCGGAATGTACTGTTTATCTCGTTATTAGCTCTGTCGATTGTTTCGTGCGATGATGACATCTTCGGCCCCCGTTCACTCGAAGGGACATGGAGGGTAACCGAAGAGAGTGAGGCCTTCGGCAGGCAGACTTTTATCGTTGGCATAGGGTACTTCGCCGGTGACAGCAGCAGGGTACTAATAGGCAATTTCTCAAACCTGGATCTTGGTGTTGAGGTTGTTGCAAACGTTCAGGGACTATCACTTACAATAGACCAGCAAACTGTCCGGGGCCGTGGCGGTTCATACCGCATCAGCGGCAGCGGGACAGCGACCTCAAATCTCCGGCGAATAAACTGGACCTACAGGATTGACGGTGCAAACTATACTGCGGTTTTTGATAAAAATTAGCAATGACCGTGGTCAGTACCTGCCTCCATTAACCATGATGAGTGTACAATCCTCAAGCACCTCGATACCTTCTTCTCTGGCCATATCCATGAGCTCCTTGTTTTCGGTGCCCGGATTGAAAATAATCCTGGCCGGCTGGATTGAAAGTATGTATGAATAGTACTCCTTCTGCCTTGCAGGCCCTATGTAGAGGGTAATGGTGTGTATGTGGTCAAGATGGGGCTTGTTTTTAAGAATTTCGATACCGCCTATCTCCCCGTTTTTTATTCCCACGGGTACAACCGGAACATTGTGCCGCTGGAGGCTTTTTACCGCCTTGTATGAAAACCTCATGGGGTTGGGGCTGGCTCCAAGCACCATTGTCTTTTTCTCTGTCATTTTTTGCCAGTATATATAATCTTCTCTGTTCCCGGCTAAATTAATTCTTTTTTACAATTTTTTTACTCTTTATTCCCGGCGATAAATCGTTACGACAGCCCATGCCGCAACCCCCTCTTCCCTTCCGGCAAAGCCGAGCTTTTCTGTGGTGGTGGCTTTTACTGATACATTTTCAGGTCCTGCTCCGGTAATACTGCCGATAACCTCCCTCATTTCTGCAGCATGAACTTTTATTTTGGGTTTCTGCAAGGTGACAACGCAATCAATATTGCCTGTCTGATACCCCTTCTCGCCCAGAAGCTCTACGGTTTTGCGCAGAAGTATCCTGCTGTCTATATCTTTGTAACTATTGTCGTTGTCGGGGAAATGGGTGCCGATGTCGCCGAGTGCAGCCGCACCAAGCAGTGCATCGCAAACGGCATGAAGAAGCACATCGCCGTCTGAATGTGCAACACATCCTTTGCTGTGGGGAATGTCAACTCCCCCGATCACAAGCTTTCTGCCATCAGCCAGCTGATGAACATCATATCCTATTCCGCATCTTATATGCATCTGAAAAAGACCTTAAATCATTATGGTTTCAGAACACCTCTTCGGGAGTGGTCCTGCGAAGCGCATCAAAATCAAAGGCCAGGGAGAACCTGAGGGTGTTGGCAAGCGGATTTGTACGGTATACCGGCACCAGGTATGCAACATCCAGAGTGAACACATTAAGCTTCAACCCTATGCCGGTGGTGAAGTATTTGCGGTTACCCTTGGTCTCATGCTCGTGGTAATATCCGCCCCTGATGGCAAACTGGTTGAGGTACCAGTACTCCAGTCCAACAGAGTAGAATATCTCCCTCAGTTCTTCCCTCAAACCTCCCGGTGCGTCATAGAACGACTGCAGCATGCCCATAGGGACCGATACATTCGGATCCATGCCGGCTCGTATAACAGGGTTGCCGTCATCATCGGTCCTGTCCTGGTAATATACCGGAGGAGTCGGGACCAGGAGCTTGTTAAAGTCGACGGCAACAGCAATGCTGTTGTAAGGATCGAGATCAAGACTCAGTGAACTGCCTATTCCGAGGTTAATGGGTATGAACTGGGCGTTCTGATCGTCACTGTAAGTGATCTTGTTGCCGATGTTTGATATGTTCATTCCAAGGGCAATTTCCCCTGCCCGGCCTGACACGCTTATGTCATTCCTGTAGTATGCTGATACATCGGCTGCAAATGCCCATGCGGCCCTGGAGGCCATGCCCTGGACATATGCGCCGCCGGTAAGGTCAGAACGGATATACCTGAAAGCCAGCCCTCCGCTGAAATTATCTGAAAAGAGCCTTGAATAGGCAACATCAATTGCAAACTCATTTGGATTATGATGCCCGTCGGGTTCGCCCGCCATGTTGGTAAAGATTATCTCACCCAGTGAAAAATATGTGAGTGAGGCAGCGAGCACCTGGTAATTGTCTATTCTTTTATAACCCGAGAGATAGGCCAGGTTAATGTCGTCGATAAGATTCCTGAGCCACGGTGTGTAGGAAAATGCTGCACCGAAGTCATTATCAATAAATGCGTATTTGGCAGGGTTCCAGTGCATCGAATAAACATCGGGACGGATTGCAATTCCTGCATCGCCCATTGCCCCGGCCCTTGAATCAGGAGCAACAGTGAGGAACGGAACAGCCACATGAACAACATTGATTTGTCCGCCAAGCTCATAGGGAGCAATTTCCTGGGCAAGGACATTTACCGGGATGGTACTGAAAATGATCAGTAATCCAAACAGCACAAAAGACCTGTGAGCCATAATAAGTCTGAATGATTAAAAATTACAAAACTAATATATTTGATAATACAGTTGCATACTTCCCTGTGCAATTTGAGATCCCGTTCAGGCGTTAATGAACTAATAACATATATACATGCTATTTTAGTATAACAATCCTTTCATATTTTTCTGCAGTCTCTCCTTCAGGGGTTCTCACCCGCAGCCTGTATATATATACCCCTCTTCCTATCCTGTCGCCAAATTCATCGAGACCGTTCCAGGGTATCGGATCAGGTTTGAACCCCGGGGTGCTGACTGTCCTGCTGATTGTTTTTACAAGCTTTCCTGAAACTGTGAATACCTGTATCAGGACATCAAGGTCGGTTCCCGGGCGGTTATGCTCAAAATGAAAAGTAGTGTTTTGTGTGAACGGGTTTGGATAGTTGAACACATTCCTGAGTGTAAGTTCTTCTGTGGCAGTTACTACAAAATCCAGCTCTGCTTCTGAAGAGTTGTTGAAAACATCCCAGGCTTTCAGCCTGATACTGTAGCTTCCTTCATCCAGGTTCTCGAAAGGATATTCTAATGTTCCGCTCTGATAACTGTCGGCATCAGCAATGTAATAATCGTTGAGTACAATGAGTGTTGCAGGATCGTTGTTCAGGGTAAGGGTAATATCATGTCCTATCCCGGTTCCGGTTGTGTTGATCCCGCTGCTGTCGGTGAGGAAGGCAAGCAATCTCGGGTTCCGGTCTGTTATACCACCGGGCACGAAATTGGTATCATTCATATAAAGTTTAATTCCGGGCCCCTCGGTATCAGTTACGGGATCCGGGTCTGATCCCCCAATCACTATATTTTTGGCGTATCCGGCAGCGTCATCGTTCCCATCGGAGGCGAAAGAGCTTATCTTTCCGTGTCCGTAATGGTAAGCTATATCTCTGGGCACGATGAACTCAAAACTGAACTTTCCGCCTGACACGCTTGATTTTCCCTTGTAAATAATATTGCTTCTGTCAGTGTAATTGAAGGGTGTGGCTCCATCGTTTCCCAGTGTGGTATTCTCAGTCTCCTTATCATATACCGTATTATAGATTACACCACCGAAGCTTTCCATCATACCTCCCCGGTTATTCCTTATTTCGCCCGATATCCTTACATGCCCCATTGCTCTCAGCGTGTCTGGCCCTTCAGCTACAGGCAGGCTGTTTACAGAGGTTATTTCTACCCTGTGCTCAGGTAAGGCCAATTCCATTGAAGGATCACCCATCAGGGCGAAGCTTCTCTTGTTTATCCCTGTACC
The DNA here is from genome assembly GCA_007133565.1 of Bacteroidales bacterium. GTDB lineage: Bacteria > Bacteroidota > Bacteroidia > Bacteroidales > PUMT01 > PXAP01. The sequence goes on along the minus strand of SLMM01000057.1, from coordinate 14,904 downwards.
TGAATTGACCTTGGTAAGCCTCATAATATCACCAAGCCTCGTAACCCGGCCGTTATGGAATCTTTCCAGGGCAAACCGGTAGAAGTTCTGGTTAAGGAAGAAGTTAGGTGTGGCATACACCAGCCTTGTGGTTGAAAAAAGCGCGATGGCTCCTCCGTTCGGGTTTAACAACAGCATTTCGCCTGCACTGGTTCTGTCATGATTATCATAACGGCTGAATTCACAGGTTGCCGTCATGAATATGGGGAGCCTGTGCCGGTTTGTCCATGACATCACATCGTTTATGTCCAGTATGTTCTCGTCTGCAAGCCTCAGTTCGTTACCGTGCCCCATATAGTTGATAATAAGGGCGCCTTTCCTTACCCTTTCGGAAATTGTGCGATTAACCTCCGGATATCTTTGTCCCAGAGATGTTCCGATTTTTGGCCAGGCGTCGAGATAGATCTTGTCAATATTGAAAACAGGGTAATTTGCAGCTACCTCCGTGGCCAGTATATCAGAGTCCCTCATGTGAATATTATTGTCGCCGTCATCTGCAATGAAGCAGAGTACATTCTGCCAGTCTCCTTTTTTTTCCTTAGAGTTATAGTTGATGATCTTGTTTATCACTGCCCTTGCCTGTTCGGGGGTGGTTACCGGAATTCTTCCGACGCCAATGTCCATTAGTCCGCTAAACTCCCCTTCATCATCATCCAGCAGGCCGAAAAAATCATCGCTCACGAAGGATTGTGTCGGCCGGAGGGAGTTGGGCGACTGATAGGTGGGGATGAAGTTCATGCCCGAAGGATCTCCCGGTCGATTGTCATAGGAACCGTTCCCAAACAGCAGCAGGTACCTTAACGTATCACTGTTTTCATCAGATCGGTCATACAGCATTTTCATGAAGTCCCTTATAGCCGTAACATCTGGTTTGCCGGAAGAGAACTCATTGTATATCATTTCAGGTGTAACCACTATGACTCCGAGTCCGTCGTTCACCCTTCTGTGTTCAGCGAGCCGGTTTGCCTGGTCAAGGAACAGGGGATGCGATACGATGACCATGTTTGCCGATGTAACCCCGTGAAGGTTCTGGTTGGGTACCGGACCGATAATTTCCGGCTCAAGGAATTCGCTGCCGTCAAAGGCTATATACTGGTTAATGCTGCCTGTTTCGTCGGTGAACAGTGTTGTGCCAGCTGTGAGTTGTGTCTCATACTCAGATATATCTGCCGGTTCGGTAACATCCCAAACCCTTACCCCGGCAGTGGTGTTAACAATCCTGAATTCAGAAACGGCACCTTCAGCAACCGACCTTGTATCCCTGAACAGCACCTGGCTACTGTTCATAGCAAGAGTTCTGCGTATATTGACAACCAGGTAATCCAACCACCCTTCGGCAGAAGGGGTTACCTGGTCGTAGGTAAGTGTCAGCTCAAATTCAGGGCCGGCTTCAGATACCGTGAACATGCTTTCTCTTACTGAGGCGTAGTCAGAAACCACACTCCCCGGTGTAACCGCTGGCATGCTCAAATAGTCGGAATCTCCTGAATTTGCCCGGAGCGTGAATGAAGAAGTAATCGGCGATCGCGCTGCAACCCTCCATCTGACTTTTGCCTGGCTTCCCTGTACTGCCCCCGGGAAACTGAAGTTGAATGTGCGGGCTGTCACGACTCTGAAGTGCTCTCCGTACCAATCCCTTCCCGACTTAAGAAGATTAACGAGGTTGTTTTCGTGAAAAGAATAATCGTCAAATTCATCTACTGAGGCAACCGGGAATCCTGACGGGGCGTCTTTAACTCCGATACGCGGTTTTCCGGATGCTGATGAGGTGACGAAATAATAGCTGCCGTCAGAATAGAGGTGCCTGGTGTGCCTGAAAATCCGGTCCTGCTCATCGTATTCCCAGCTTACCGGGCCTTGCCCGTAAAAGAGTATATAGCTGCCTGGCCCGAATACATTGCCAGGCCCGGTGTGGATGTATATACGGGTTTCAACCAGATCGTCAGGTCTCGGCTTATTGTTCATTTTGGGCAGTTTCCTGTTCCCGTTTCCAAAAATCCTGACATTTTGCGGCGAGTTGATGCCCATAGCTATAAGATCTTCATACGTCAGCCTGTATACACCATCTTGATTTGTTTTGATTTTCACCCAGTTGCCGGATGCAAGAACCGAGACAGGCGCATATGATCTTTTCCGGTCCGGGTCTTCAGGTTGAACTTCATCTAATTCATTGGTGGAGATGTATGAATATGAGACAGGTTTTTCAGTTGTTACTGCAGCTTCAGCCTCCCGCAGCGGGGTGATTGAGATCAGGAGGGCTGTTACAGTAAGGATCTTGAACATACCAGGGAAGTGTTATTGGAAGTTTTACCGGCATACTGACATCACTGGTTATTCGCAGTTGTTGCCGTCTGTGGGGATAAATTTGACAAAATTTTTGGATAAACGGAAACAATTTTATCATTATTGTCGTAATAAATTAAACGTATGATGTTTAGATTATGATAAGCAGTTTAATTCGTGGGCTTTGCTTGCTTAGGTGCTTGATTAAATGCAGGATACGTGGCTTACAGGAGTTAAAAAAAGTTTTGGCTTGTTTATTAAATAAAAGAATTATTATATTTGACTTCGCGAATAAACATTAAGAATTATGAGATTAAGAAGCATTTTCTCGCTTGTGGCTTTGTCGGTGCTGATAACTTCCTGCGGACTGCTGGGAGGTAGGAGGACTGACGTATCACCCACTACCGGATGGCGTTACAATGACCCGGAGATGGGCGGATTTGAGGTAAGGCAGCTCTATGAGCAGGAGGTCGGCCCGGGTCTTGTTTTCATTGAGGGAGGCACATTTACAATGGGCCGGACCCAGGAGGATGTGATGCTCGACTGGAACAATATTCCCAGGAGGGTTACTGTCAGTTCATTTTTTATGGATGAGACAGAAGTTTCAAATGTCGATTACAGGGAATACCTTCACTGGTTAAGAAGGGTATATGTTGATTTCCCTGATGTCTACAGGAATGCCCTTCCCGACACGACCGTATGGCGGAGCCCGCTGGGGTATAATGAGCCCTATGTGGAGACCTATTTCAGGCATCCTGCTTTCAATGACTATCCGGTTGTAGGAGTAAGCTGGATGCAGGCAACCGATTATTGTGTCTGGAGGACCGACCGCGTGAATGAGATGATACTCATAAGGGAAGGTATCATTGAATGGGATCCGAACCAGATAAATGAAAACAACTTTAACACTGAGGCTTATCTTGCCGGCCAGTATGAGGGGCTGGTATTGCAGAACCTTCCCGATCTCTCTCCGGAGGGCGGAGAGCGCCGGGTTCAGTTCGAGGATGGGATACTTCTTCCGAGGTACAGGCTTCCTACCGAAGCCGAATGGGAGTTTGCTGCGGTGGGGCTTATCGGCAATACCTATGAGGAACGGATTTACGGAAGGCGGATTTATCCCTGGGACGGGCACCATACAAGAAATGACTCCAGGAGGCATCTCGGCCAGATGAGGGCCAACTTTGTAAGGGGCCGAGGCGACTATATGGGTGTTGCGGGACACGCTGATGAAAGTGCGGAGATAACATCCCCGGTAAGGTCCTTCTGGCCCAATGACTATGGCCTTTACAATATGGCGGGCAACGTAAACGAATGGGTGCAGGATGTTTACAGGCCTCTGTCGCATCAGGATGTGGATGAGTTCAGGCCTTTCCGCGGCAACGTTTTCACGAAGCTTGTTACTGACGAAGAAGGCAACATCGCTCAGAAAGATGAGCTTGGGCGGCTGCAGCGTGAGCCTATATCCGAAGAGGATGCTTTCCGCAGTCCCAATATCACCCAGGCAGATTATATTAATTACCGTGACGGCGACCTCAGGTCAAGCATTTTTTACGACAGCGAAGACTCTTCCGGTGAGCACAGGATGTATTCCCAGCGTGACGGTGATTTTACTTCGCTTATCAATGATGAGGTAAGGGTATACAAGGGAGGATCATGGAGAGACAGGGCATACTGGCTGTCACCCGGTACCAGGAGGTTCCTGCACCAGGAGGAGTCGAGAGACGACCTTGGTTTCAGGTGTGCAATGAACCGTGTAGGCGGGCCCCGCAGTAATTAAAAAACCATTTGAAATGACTGTAAGAAAACCTCATTAGAAGATGGGGTTTTTTTATTTTTGCATTTTGTATGAATATTAAAGAATTATACGGGGAATTCCTCAGGTCTGAAGGAATAACGACCGACAGCAGGGGAAGGGTTGATGGAAAGATTTTTTTTGCCCTCAGGGGGGAAAACTACGATGGCCACAGATTTGTAGGGGATTCGCTCTGTGCCGGTTGTTCCCTCGCAGTTATTGATGATGGCAGCCATGCCGTTAAGGGAAAGACAATGCTGGTTGATAATGTCCTTTCAACCCTGCAGCAACTTGCCCTGTACCACAGGAACATGTTTGATATTCCTGTGGTGGCTGTTACAGGGTCCAACGGCAAGACAACCACTAAGGAGTTGATGCGCGATGTGCTGCAGCGGAAATTCAGGACACTGGCAACCACGGGTAATCTCAATAACCATATTGGTGTTCCGCTTACACTGCTGGAACTGAAAAGGGAGCATGAGATTGCGGTTGTTGAGATGGGAGCCAACCACACGGGAGAAATAGATCTGTTGTGCAGGATTGCCCGGCCCGGCCATGGCCTGATAACAAATATTGGCAAGGCGCATCTGGAAGGCTTCGGATCACTTAAAGGGGTTCTCATGGCAAAGAGCGAACTTTACAGGTATATTAAAGAGACGGGAGGGAAGGCATTTGTAAATGACGACCAGGCTATGCTGCGGGAACTGGCCTCGGAGCTTGGACTCCATTCGTTGCACTACGGAAGGAGGGAAGGATGTTATGTACAAGGGAAGATGGTGACCGCCCCAGGAGGCATTGAAGCTGAAGTTACAGCAGGTGACCCTCCCTTTAAATACAAGGTCAGAAGTACTCTTTCCGGTTCCTATAACTTTGAGAACATCCTCGCCGCTCTATGTGTGGGGACATATTTCGGGGTGTCACCCGAAGAGGCAGCTGATGCAATAGCCGGTTATTTACCCGGCAATAACAGGTCGCAGATAATAAAAACCCGTAGCAACAAATTGTTGCTGGATGCCTACAATGCCAACCCCGACAGCATGATGTCCGCACTTGTCAACTTCAGGGCATTGCCCGGGGAAAATAAATCGGTAATCCTGGGAGATATGCTGGAGCTTGGCCGTTATGCAGAAGAAGAGCACAGTAAGATCGCAGGGATGTTATCAGATAATGATTACAGAGAGGTAATCCTTGTAGGGAGAATATTCGCCGGCATCAGCGCCCCTTCCGGTTTTATCCGCTTTGAAGATACGTGCGGGCTCATGGAGTGGCTCAGAAAGAATCCTTTACGCGGCAGGTTCATCCTTCTCAAGGGGTCACGCGGTATTGAACTTGAAAGATGCGTGCCGCTTCTGTGAAGCAGGTATCCAGCTCTGCAAAACGGTATTGAACGTTCATGCAGTCAGCATAACACGGTACACATGCTGCTGAAAGGTACACCCGTTCAGCCGGCCTTATCCTTTTTCTGGTAAAGGAACCTCTTTATCTTCTGTGTAGGAGTTTTTTCAAAAGGTGACTGCTGCTCGATCACCTTATTGATCCTTGAAAACTTGTTAACCTCGGTATTAACCTTATTCTTGATCTCGTTGAGTTTTTCACTGATGAACTCGTTCATCTGCATCTGCATATTCCTTGCGCTATCCTTTAACTCGTTATAGTATTTCTCGAGCTCTTCGTAGTTCAGGTGAATCAGGGCTACCAACTTGCCTTTCATTTCGTAAACTACCGATTCGAGCACCATGGATTGGTTGTTAATTACAGCTTCGATCTCTTCAGGGTAGATATTCTCTCCGCTGGGCCCTAGTACCATGTTCTTGAGCCTTCCTCTGATATAGAGGTAATTGTCCTCGTCAAAAGCACCAAGGTCGCCGGTTTTGAACCATCCGTCATCGGTAAATACCTGTTTTGTCTGTTTCTCATCCTTGTAGTATCCCTTCATCACGTTAGGGCCTTTAGCCAGGATCTCTCCCTCGCCGGTTGCCGGGTTGGGGTTGTCAATCTTCAGCTCCTGTCCGGGCAGGCAGAAGCCGGTGGACTGATACCTGGTGAGTGTGGGCTTGCATCCTGCAAGAAGTGGTGATGTTTCTGTCAGCCCGTAGCCGATGGCATAAGGGAAGCCGGCGTCGCGCAGGAATTGTTCTGTTTCAGCTCCAAGCTTTGCCCCGCCTATCCCGAAAAAATGAAGCTCGCCTCCAAATGTCTTGTAGATCTTTTTACCTGCCAGTTTATGGAGTTTCTTCCTGAAAAAAGGCCTTTTGAAGAGTGCCTTCATGAGTGGTGAGCCTGTAAGCTTAGGCAATACCTGTAACTTGTATATCTTTTCAATTATAAGCGGCACGGTAAGCATCATCGTGGGCTTTACCAGCTGCATTGCCGGCACCAGTATACTTGCTGTAGGGGGCTTTTCAAGGTAATAGACCGATGCGCCGTTCATTACGGGGATTATAAATCCGATAGTACATTCGTATGTATGTGACAACGGAAGTACAGAGAGAAGGCGGTCTTCCTGGTTCACCTCCTGAATGTGCCCGGTGTTCACTGCATTGGATACCAGGTTTTTGTGTGTAAGCATTACACCCTTTGGATTACCTGTGGTGCCGGAGGTATAAAGGATCGCCGCAAGATCATCTTCTCCGGGCTCCCCCCGGCCGGCACCTTCAGAAACCTGATCCGGTTCAGGCCTCCATTTTTCCCTTGTTTCGGTAACAAGTACATTGCCTGTCTCATTTATCACGTCACGGTCGGCAAGATCGAGCGTATCTGCAATCACAACGGTGTGAGTGGTGTCTGGCAGAGATTTCCTGAGCCTGGGTGCCAGCCGGGCAGAAACAATTACAGCACTTGATTCGGAGTGTTCCAGGATCTTTTTTATCTCATTTTCATTAAATTCTGTAAGTATTGGCACCGCAACAGCTCCCATGGAGGTTACGGCCAGGTAGGAGACGCCCCAGTTTGGCATGTTCTGGCTGAGAATTGCGACCCTGTCGCCTTTACTGACACCTTTTGAATGCAGTAGGAATGAAATATCTCCAGCAAGTGCAAAAAGGTCACTGTAAGTGTAAGGGTCCTGCCCCACAAATGACAATGCAGGACGCTCCGGATAATTTTTATTGCTGTTTCTAAGTAACTCTGCAAGAGTTAGTTTTTCGGGTATGCTCATCTTCTGGTATTGGTTTCACTGACAGGTAAATTGCCTGATAAAAGTATATAAAATAATTGGTTATACGGGTACCTGTAATCCAATTTATGTCTGGGGGCAATATTATCCTTTATATTTTAAACGTAATGGCAGGATATTTGTTTGATAGATAGCAGCCAGATAAGGTGTTAATTAATATTAAATTCATTACAGGATTATTTCTGATTCCAGATTAATAGGTTAATTTTATGCAACAATTTTGTTTGATTGACGTAATATACAAGGAAAAAGCAGGTAACGCCAGACAGGCGGCATCCAATGAGTTAAAGGCGGTTTAATTAAATAATATTATAGTATCATGAGGATTGTACTTATCGCGTTCATATCGTTGTTCACAGCAGTAATCCTGGTATCTCAGGATCGCCAGGGCCCATTCATAGAATTTGACCGTGAGCTGCACGATTTCGGGCAGATGTCAAGTGACGAAGTGCCCGATGGCAAGTTGAGTTTTGTTGTATATAACAATGGAAATCAGCCCCTTGTTCTTTCAAACGTGCGCGCATGTTGTGGCACCAGGGTAAATGGTTTCACCAGGGAGCCCATCGCACCGGCCGACAGCGGTTATGTTGAGGTTGAGTTCAGGATCGTTCCTCAGCCCCACCGTATAAGGCGTACAGTGACCGTTCAGTCGAATGCCTCCAACCGTCAGACTGCCATATTGCGCATCCAGGGCGAGGTGGTTGAGCCCCGGGGTGACCTGACACTGCAGGAGGAGTGACAGGGATAAATATCGTGGTACACGAAAAACAGAGGGTTATTTTCAGGTGTTCAGGATGTACGCCAGTCTCTGTCTTCTTCAGGCTTATTTTCAAGTATGCTTTCAATTTTTTCGCTAACCTGTTCAGTCAGCATTTGAACAACATCAAGGGCCTTCATATTGTCATCAATCTGTTCAGGTTTTGATGCACCAGTGATCACCGTACTCACGTATGGTTTCTTCAGGCACCAGGCAATTGCGAGCTGAGGAAGACTCACTCCCAGTTCATCGGCCACTTTTGCCAGTCCGCCAGCTTTCCTGATTTTCTCCCGGCCCTGTTCCGATTCCAGGTGTTTTCTGAGCCAGTCGTACTCCTTGAGAGCCATGCGGCTGTCGCCAGGTATACCACCTGCATATTTGTTGGTAAGAATACCAGATGCAAGCGGGCTCCAGATGGTTGTCCCCAGTCCGATCTCACTGTATAGCGGCAGGTATTCGACCTCCACCCTGTGACGCTTGAACATGTTGTATTCAGGCTGCTCCATTACCGGCGGGATCAACCCGCTGTTCCTGGCGAAATGCCAGGCATTCTTGATCTGCAGGGCGCTCCACTCGCTGGTACCCCAGTAGAGCGCCTTCCCCTGCCGTATGACCTGGTTCATGGCATGGACCGTCTCTTCAACAGGTGTGTATTTATCGGGGCGATGGCAGAATATAAGATCAACATAATCAGTCTGAAGGCGCCTGAGAGCTGCATCGGTGCCTTCAATGATGTGCTTCATCGAAAGGCCCTGGTCATTGGGGCCATCACCTCCCCAGAATATCTTTGTTGACAACACCAGGTCGCCTCTTTTCCAACCGGTCTTTTTCAGCACCTCGCCCATTATGGTCTCGGACCTGCCGCCGGCATACTGCTCGGCATTATCAAAAAAATTGACGCCGTGATCATAAGCCTTTATCATAAGATTAAGGGCCTGTGAGGTGTCGGCCTGGAAGCCGAAGGTGACCCACGACCCGAATGAGAGGGCCGATACCTTCAGCCCTGATCTTCCTAAAAATCTGTATTCCATTACTGTTTGTTTTATTAGTAGTTACCGGTTGATGTCAAAATCAATATACTTATGCGGCATTTCATCCCGGGGGCCCTTATCTTTCAGATACCAGTCAAACCACTCCATGGTCCTGACAATATAGTCGAGCCTGTTGGTATTCTTTGCGTTGCCGTGCCCTTCGCCAGGATACCATATAAGTCTGACGGGAGCTTTCCCGTGAAGCTTCAGCTTCCGGTAAAGCTCAAGTCCCTGCGACGGAGGCACCCTCGGATCTTCTGTACCGTGAAGGATCAGTGTTGGGGTCACGCTCCCGGGGGCGTATTTGATGGGACTGGCTCCCCAGACCTTTTCGGGGTCCTCGTGTGTCCAGAACCCCCAGTGGACCAGGTAATCCTCCCATGGTATGTCGGTGGTGTTACGCTTGGATATCTGGTTGCTGATGCCGACAAAAACCACGGAAGCCGCGAACCTTTCGGTGTGGCGGGTTGCCGACCAGGCTGAAAAGTAGCCGCCATAAGAGCCGCCGCCTATGCCAACACGTTCCTTATCAACATAACCGATATCGATAAGATGGTCAATGCCGTCAAGAACATCGTCATACTCCTTGCCGACAAGGTCGCCGAAGCCCTCCATTGTAAAATCGACTCCCCGTCCTGATCCGGCACGGTAGTTAGGCATGAAGAAGAAGTAGCCACGGGCCGCAGCAACCTGTCCCCAGATACTGTAGCGGGTCACCCATCCGTTCTGGTTTGCCGCTTCGGGTCCGCCATGTATATAGGTAATAACAGGGTATGATTCTCCGGGTTCATAACCTACCGGGTAAATTAGCACCGCCTCAATGTCGAGCCCGTCGCGTGCATGGTAAACCATCATCTCCTGCCTGCCCTTTTTTATTCCGGCAAGCCAAGGGTTATGATGGGTGAGTCTCTCCAGCCTGCGGTTATCCAGATCATAGAGGTGGAGCTCATTGGGGTGCTGCGGTGTATTCCCCGAAAGGGCAATAATGTTTCCTGAAAGGCTGAATGAACGGAATACCAGTCTGCCTCCCTCAATCAGCACCCTACTGCCGGGCGCGTCAACAACCTGTTCGCTGAGCACCATGTCAACTCCTTCTTCAGAAACATAAAGCAGGGTGTTGTTATCTTTCCAGCGGGCATTGATTATCGATGCCCTCATTCCTTCTGCATAATTCCTGAGATCTTCAAAGCGGCGGCTTTCAGGTACGCCGGCAACGAAAAGGCTGCCTATTACAGAATCGTGTACGTCAGAGGCAGCAGTAAAAGCTATTCTCCTGCCGTCAGGGCTCCACACAATGCCACCGAGTTTACCGGGCACCTCGAGGAGTTTTGTTTTCCCGCCGGTTTCCAGGTCAACTATGTATATGTCCTTAAACATAAAGGAGTAGTCTACCAGGTTTTTGTCGGCTATGGCTGCAGCCGCATAGCGTCCGTCGGGACTGACTGCAAAATTAAATACCGTAACATTGCTGGTTACCTGCCTGGCTTCGTGGGTGCCGGTATCATATATGTACAGGTTGATGTCGAGGTACTCCTCTTCGTATATTTCTGCATCGAAGCCCATTTCCAGCAAGCGGGCCCTTTCAGGGTCTGTTGCTGATTGCGCGGTAAACGCTATCCTGCTTTCATCAATGAATTCATAGGAGCCGACCGGCCTTTCGAAACGGGTGATCTGAACAGGTTCGCCTCCATCCGGGTGGATGGCAAAAATCTGCATGCCGGCAGTACCGGGCCCGCTGTACCTGAATGACACCATTCCGCCGGGAGTCCATCCGGGCGAGAACATCCTGCTTTTTCCCGTAAGGAGCGGTATTATCTCCCCTGAATCAATGTTGTACACGTACAGTTCCCTGTAGTCAGTGCCGGGATTGTCTGAGAAGGGCCTCGGAACATTTACGGTATAGGCAATCAGTTTTCCGTCAGGTGATACAGCGACTTCGGAGACATCCTTCAGGTTAAAAATATCGTAGGGTGTCATCACCCTGTCGGCCGGCAATGCCGGCAAGACGATCATCGATAAAAGGATCAGGATTGACATTGTCCTGATTTTAATTATTCGTTCCATGTTTTTTTGATTGATTTATAAATGGTTCTGGAAAATCACATGTTAAACCATAATCTGTCCTGACAGATTACAGGATTATAAAGATAATTAATCCTTCCGGTTAAGCAAGCAGTTACCGTTATGGCAGGTCTTCAGCAATTATGCTCCGGAAGATGAGGTTGGCTCCAAATTATGAATTATTTAAATCAGAATACTTTATTTTTGCATCGCGGGTAAATTTTCTGGTAATATCCGGTGCCTGCCCGGATTGAAGACTATTTATTTCAGGCTGGTTAACGGAATAATTGTATGGAGGCATTTTCCAACCCCTTTTTTGAGCTGGCAGCGATAATGATAATATCGGCGCTGGTTGGACTTGTGGGACGGTTTCTCAGGCAGCCGCTTATTGTTGCTTTTATTGGTGTTGGCATACTCGTGGGGCCGTGGGGACTCGACCTTCTGGAATCAATAGATAAGGTGCACTTGCTTGCTGAACTGGGGATTGCAATTCTGCTTTTTGCCATCGGACTGAAGCTTGACCTCACGCTTATCAAATCGACAGGGAAGGTAGCGCTGCTGACAGGATTGGGCCAGGTGCTCTTCACCTCGTTTTTCGGATACATAATTGCCGTAGCATTCGGTTTTTCTACAATGACGGCGCTATATGTTGCCGTTGCACTCACATTCTCCAGCACCATCATTATTGTGAAGCTTTTGTCAGACAAGAAGGAGATAGATTCTCTGCACGGGCAGATATCGATAGGTTTTCTGATAGTGCAGGACATAGTTGTGGTTCTGGTAATGATATTCCTCTCTGCACTTGGCGCCGGGACAGCAAGCAGCCCGGCCTTCGACATTGCCATAGTTGTCCTCAAGGGGTTTGGAATGCTTGCTGTAATAGGCCTATTGATGCGTTATGTGCTGCCCCATCTTATCAAGCTATTGGGCAATTCCCAGGAACTGATGGTGCTTTTCGCCATTTCCTGGGCTATCTCGCTTGCTGCGGTAGGCGACTGGCTTGGTTTCAGCAAAGAGGTAGGGGCATTTCTTGCAGGTGTTTCCCTTGCATCGACAGAATACCGGGAGATCATAAGTGGAAGGATGACCACTCTGAGGGACTTTCTTCTATTATTCTTCTTTATTAACCTCGGGGCGGAACTGGATCTTTCCCTGATTGGCGAACAGATCAAACCGGCAGTGGTTTTTTCGCTTTTCGTACTGCTGGGCAATCCACTGATAGTTCTCGTGATAATGGGTATTATGGGGTACAAGAAACGCACCTCTTTCCTGGCTGGGCTGGCTGTTGCCCAAATTAGCGAATTTTCGCTTATACTGGCAGCGCTCGGATTACATCTGGGGCATATTGACGATAACACTATGGGTTTGATTACCCTTGTGGGATTGATCACCATAGGCCTTTCAACCTACATGATACTCTATTCGCATCAGATCTTTGAGTTTCTGTCGCCCCTGCTTGGAATCTTTGAGAAAAAGGACCCCTTCCGCGAAAGCATGGTAAAAAAGCTTGAAAAGGAGCATTTTGATGTAATAGTCATCGGACTTGGTCGTTATGGCAACAATGTTGCCAAGAGCCTTGAGAGGGCAGGGAAGAAGGTTATGGGGGTAGATTTTGATCCGGGTGCCGTTGAGCGATGGAGAAAAAAGGGAAGAACTGCACAGTTTGGTGATGCTGAGGACCCTGACCTGCCGGAAACACTCCCGCTTAAAAAGGTAAAGGTGATAATAAGTACATTGTCCGATTTTGAAATTAACCTGCACCTGCTCAACATAATCCGTCATCATGATTATGATGGCAAAATTGTGCTGACCCAGCATCATGCCGGCAATGCAAAGAAGCTTATCGATGCAGGGGCCGACATGATACTGTTTCCGTTTGTTGATGCGGTAGGTACGGGGTTCCTGACCAGGCTCGAAGATTGTTTTGATGATGATAAGGAAACATGTGCAGGTAATAACGGAAAGAGCCGGAAAAAATAGTCACCCGTTGTTTCTGAGATTACATTATAAAACCTCTGGTGATATTATTGCATGTAATATTAATATTTAAACTTAGTTCATGAAAACAAGATGCTTATTTTTAACTCTTTGTGCGTTTGCCATACTCCCGGCAATCGCAGTCAATAATGCTGATAAAGGCAACCTTGCGAAACGCCTTGAAAACCATGTTGCATTGCTGGCCTCCGACTCTCTTGAAGGACGTGGACTTGGTACCGGGGGCAAGATCATTGCAAAGCACTATATAGCCGGGGAGTTCAGTGAGATCGGACTGAAGCCTGCCGGCGATGATTATTTCCAGCATATGGACCTTCGGATAGGCCTTGCCAGGGTGCCCGCCACCAATGTGGTTGGATACCTGCCGGGTTCAGATCCGGTTCTGAAAGATGAATACATAGTGATAGGGGCGCATTATGATCACCTCGGATATGAATACAGGAACGATCAGCGTGTTATCTACCCCGGAGCCGATGATAATGCCTCCGGAACAGCTGCAATGATAGAGCTTGCCCGCCATTTTGCCGCCAATCCCGGCACGTTCGGCCGCAGCATTATATTTATTGCATTCGATGCTGAAGAGAGCGGTCTGCTTGGAGCTGAAAGGTTTGTCACCGAAAACGGATATTTTGAAATTGATAATATAAAAAAGATGTTCAGCCTTGATATGGTTGGGATGTATGAAGCAAACAGCGGACTGCATCTGCGCGGTATCGGCACCCTTGAGGGTGGTACAGATCTGGCGGAAAGTGTGGCCGCTGACAGGGCTTTGCGGCTGACCAGGACCACATCAGAAATAGAATCGCGCACCGACACCCGACCTTTTGGTGACGCCGGGATCCCGGCATCACAGGCATTCACCGGCCTTAAGTCGCCCTATCATAAGCCGGAAGATACATATGATCTTCTTGATTATGAGGGCATGGCACTTATTACTGAATACCTGGGGGCATTGATTACTGAGATGTCGCTAATGCCGGAACTGGTGACTTCGGCAAGATTTACCAGGTATATGAGGCCATGGGGACTGCGCTTCAGGGCAGGAGCAATGGCGCATCTTGGCTCCACCTACCACAGGTACCCCGATGAGTTTTTTCAGGCAGACGAGGTATTTTCATTTGCACCCGGACTGTTTTTCAGGATGCAGTTCGGAAATAAGTTTGCACTTCAGCCTGAGGTTCTGTATGATTATAACGGGAGCAAGTCGCCACAGGGTACCTACAGGCGACATTCGGTAACCATTCCTGTTAACCTCCATCTTTATATTGCCGGTGACGACAGGGGATTGGTCAAGGCTTACCCGATTGCCGGAGGTTATTTCAGGTACAGTTTTGCCGGTAAAGACGGTGATGCCAGCCTCGATTTTGATAGCCTTCACCCATCAAGTGAGTGGGGCCTCAATTTCGGGTTTGGGATGGAGGTAATGAGAGTGCAGGTCGCTTATACCTGGCGCAGGGGGCTGACTGACATTTCTCCGCTTCCCGGCACCCGTGCGCAGGATACAGGAGGGTTTTTTACAATCGGGTACAGGTTCTGACCCTCTCACTTCAGATTGTTTGCCGAAATGATTATTTTTAGCGTTATTATTGATTTATAAAAAATACACAGATGGAAAACACAGATAAGTTCATTGTAAAGCATAAACTGCGTGCAGAAGATATTGATATTGACTCAGTCGTTTCCGATTTCACCGATGAGATGGAAAAGGGGCTGGCGGGGGAGGAGGGCTCCCTTCGTATGATACCAACATATATTGAGGCAGACAATGAGT
>SLMM01000149.1 GCA_007133565.1 Bacteroidales bacterium | reverse complement strand
TTGATAGGCTGCAGGTGTAAAGGCAGTAATGTCAAAGCCGAGCAGTACTAATTACCCGGAAGCTTTCTTAAATGTGTGCTGTTACTAAATTACCTGCTTATCCGGCATGTCAATCTTATTGATGCGTGATATTATACATTGCGCGAACACTTTAAGGTGACTATAGCAGTGGGGTTCCACCTCTTCCCATTCCGAACAGAGAAGTTAAGCCCATTAGCGCCGATGGTACTGCGAAAGCGGGAGAGTAGGTCGTCGCCTTGATCCTCTAAAATAATCCCGGATAGTGGTTGATTAAGCCCGCCGGGATTTTTTTTGACACAAACCTTTTGTATTGTTTATGTTGGAATAATTTTTGCCTATTGATTTTTTTCTTGTTCCATTTAACTACTTTTGAGGGGGTTTAAAAAAGCCTGCAACTCTTTTTTGTTTTCAATGAAAAGATTGGCAAAAAGAATATCACTGTTTATATTTCTGATCTGCTTTTCGATGGGGGTATCTGCCGGCCAGTCAGATGAACCCGAGATAATACGTTCATGGAGACTTACCGATATGTTTACTTCGACCGAAAAGGTTGAGATAGATACCATGATCACCTCCTTTCATATTCACAACCCCTTGTTCCGGGAGGGAATTGCATATTCCTGGCTTGGTAACAGCGGATTGGCTGCAATGTCTGATGTTTTCACCCAACGGGGCCTGCTGTCCGACTTCTTTTTTATTGATCCTTTTTTACTGTACCTGGTACCTGCTGCTGAAACAAGGTATTACAATACACGGAGGCCATTCTCGCTTATTGATTTTTCAACCGGTGGGCCAAGGGGCAAAAACGAAAAGATGCTTAATATTCTTCATACACAGAATGTCAATCCCGACTTCAATCTTGGGTTCAGATATTTTAACATCAATTCAGACGGGCAGTACAGCAATCAGGAAGCAATTACCAACGCCATATCCCTGTTTGGAAGCTATGAACTTGACAATTACCAGGTGCATGCAAGCATTAACATTAACTCGGTAAGGGTTTTTGAAAACGGAGGGCTCGCAGACGAAGCATCCTTGATGAATCCCGATCTTGAAACAGAAGA
Organism: Bacteroidales bacterium; assembly: GCA_007133565.1. Lineage (GTDB taxonomy): Bacteria > Bacteroidota > Bacteroidia > Bacteroidales > PUMT01 > PXAP01. The sequence goes on along the minus strand of SLMM01000149.1, from coordinate 6,937 downwards.
TCATGATGTCAGGATCAATGCAAGGAACTATGTTAATAATAATGGCATACTGGTGTCTCAGTCATGGAATCCATTCTATTACAGCGGCAATGATACCACCGGAGGCAACTTTGCCTCATGGCTTGGGGGACTTCAGCTTTATCATATTCTGAGGTATGACAGGTTCAGGCGCACTTATGATGACAGTTCACCCCTGTCGGGCTTCTACCCCGATGTTCTTATCAGTACCACACAGACATTTGATTCGGTTTCTTATACAAACCTGACAAACAAGTTGATGGTTGAGTTGCCTCCGTTCAGCAGGGGCAACGTAAGCTTTAATGCAAGGGGCGGAATAAAAAATGAACTGGCCAGGGGCAGCTACAATATACCCGGTGATACCATATTTCATTTTTCATTTGCCGAACCACCGGTGTACTGGTTTCTTGCTGAGCCCTCGGATTTTACCGTAACAGACAGGAGAGAACATAAATATGGCAGTAATGCCGTGATAGCGATGGCAGAGGGTGGAATAGGCGACGTTTTTGCCATCTGGGGCCGTGGCAACCTGTTTTTTCAGGGTAGGAGAGCAGGAGAGTATGATCTGCATACCGGAATAAGTTTTGACCTGTTTGAGGGGAAAAACCGTTCGGTATTTGAAGCCAGCCTGCGACAGAGGGAGACTACACCCTCTATTTTCCTCAACTCATATTATTCGAACCATTTTGCATGGCAGAATGATTTTGGGAGGACCGGTGAAAGTATGCTCAAAGGAATTCTTAGAATGCCGGAAAGGGGATTTGAGACATCCGTAACCTTCAATCTGGTAAACAGGTTTATATATTTTGATGAGACGGCACATCCGCGTCAGCATGGTGATGTGATACCGGTTTTGAATGTAAGGTTTAAAAAGGATTTCAGTCTTTGGCGGTTTGGTTTCAGGAATATAACTGAATACCAGGTTTCCGGCAATAAAAACGTTCTTCCCCTTCCCGACCTCAGCATATACCAGTCGGTTTGGTTTGAACATTCACTTATACAGGACATGCTTAACTTTCAGATAGGTTTTGATGTATGGTTCAGCACATTGTACAGTGGTTACGCTTATCAGCCGGCTTTCTCGGGCTTCCACCTGCAAAACGAGCGTAAGCTGGGCAATTATCCTTATCTCGATGTGTTTATAAATATCAAGCATAAGAGACTGAGGATCTTCTTCAAGGGTGAGCACCTTAATGCCGGGTTTATTGATCCTGAATACTTTACAGTACTCCACTATCCAAGGAACCAGCAGATGTTTAAGCTCGGACTCTCCTGGTCGTTTTACAACTAACTTATGTAGGGGTTTTTAGCACTTTATGCTGTGATTTTGCAGATACAAAAAATATCGTATATTCGTATAGTACTAAAACATTCAATCATGGAAAGAAGAAAAATAGGTTGTTTTTTTTCTTTTCTTATATCAGTGGTCATAGTGGCTTTTGCCTGCGCCGGCCCCACAGAAACCGGCGAAGAAAAAATAATCCCCCATTTTACTGACAGAGGCAGGATTACTGCCGTAACTGATTATAACTCGACTAACTATTTTATTTACAGAGGTGAGCCGATGGGATACCAGTATGAGATGCTGAACCTTCTTGCCGAGCACCTGGGAGTAAGGCTGGATGTTGTCGTTAACAATGACCTTGATGAAAGCTTCGGATGCCTGGTAGATGATGAGTGCGACCTGCTGGCCATGAACCTGACGGTTACCCGGGAGAGGAGCAGATTGGTTGATTTCACAGTGCCCCACAGCCAGACACGACAGGTTCTGATACAGAGATTACCGTCTGACTGGCATTATATGACACCGGCTGAACTTGACACCCATATGGTCAGAGCCCCGCTGGAACTGGCTGGCAAAACGGTTCATGTCCAGAAGAACTCGGCATATGCATCCAGGCTGAAAAATCTTATGGATGAGATTGGCGATACAATAATAATTAATGAAGTGAATATTGCTGTTGAACAGCTTATTAACATGGTGTCTGAAGGAGAGATTGAGATGACCGTGGGAGATGAAAATGTAGCAATGGTCAATCAGACCTATTATGATAACCTCGATATAGGCACAGAGATCAGTTTTACCCAGAACCTGGCCTGGGCAGTCAGAAAAGGTGATTATGCCCTGAGGGATTCAATAAATGAGTGGCTGAGAAGCTTCAGGTCAACAATAGAATACCGCCTGCTGTACGCAAAATACTTCCAGAACCAGAGGTCTGCCAGGATAGTGCAGAGTGACTTCTATGTCCTTACCAGCGGCAGGATATCGCCGTATGACGAGATTATAAGGAAGTACAGTGAAGAGATTGGATGGGACTGGCGATTGCTGGCTTCTATGATGTACCAGGAATCTCGCTTCAGGCCTGATGTTGAGAGCTGGGCCGGAGCACGGGGCCTTATGCAGCTTATGCCGGGCACTGCCAGGCGGTATAATGTAAACAATATTTATGACCCTGAGGAGAATATCCGTGCCGGTGCACGCTATATTGCCTGGCTCGATGAAATACTTCAGGACAGGATAACTGACCGGGAAGAGCGGATCAAGTTTGTACTTGCCTCTTATAATGTTGGGCTCGGACATGTTCTGGATGCCCGGGCGCTTGCCCGTAAACATGGCAGGGATCCGGACAGGTGGACAGATAATGTTGATTATTTCATACTTAACAAGTCAAATCCCGATTATTTTCTCGATCCGGTAGTCAGGCATGGTTATGCACGTGGCTACGAGCCATACAGGTATGTTGGAGAAATACTAAACCGTTACGAGCACTACAGAAACATAGTTACCGAAGGCTGAACCCTGCTGATACGGCAATTTCAATGAACTCCGAAAGGATCATTGCCGTGGCCCCCCAGATAAACTCATTGGCAGTCCCGTATCCCGGAGCACTTATAATGATATCCGGGCCGGCAATTATGTTTCTGGTAATGGGAGCTTTTCGGACCAGGTCTTTCAACCGCACCGGGATCAGGTATTCCACCTCTTTGGGGTCAGGGTTGAAATCCGGCGGTTTGCCGGTGTAGCCTACAACCGGCAGGACCTCAAGGTTGCTGACCGGTATATAGAGCGATGTAAGAGTGCCCAGTACAGTAACGCTCTCATGCTCTATCCCCGTCTCCTCAGATGCCTCTCTAAGGGCGGTGCATACCTGCGTAGTGTCAGCTTCCTCTTTTTTCCCCCCGGGCAGGCTTACCTGTCCGCTATGCGGGCCGGGATATTCGGTTCTTTTTATAAGGAGGATATACAGATCTCCCTTTCGGGGATAAAGAAGCAGCAATACACCTGCCTCACCTGCGCTTTCGGTGGCGTTGAAGATACGGGTTACGCCGGGGGCCATTTTCCTCTGCGCAGGTTCCCCGGGTAATGTATTCCCAAGGGCAGTTTTCAGCCTGTTGATGAAATCTCCTCTCATGATATGGTCAATAAAAAATCAGGTGCGCGAATATAGTGATTTAAAAATTCCGGTCAAGGGCAGGAAGGCTTCGAAGAATTGTCCGGCATGCGAACATCCCCGTGCCTGGTTGGGGTGATGGCGTCAAATATTTGATTTCGCATACTAGTCGAACCTGATTGTTTTATCAGGATCAATCCTGCCAATTATATAGGATGGAACTACGAGCATGGCTACGGTTATTATCATTGTTCCGGCGTTAAGCAGCAGCAGGTGGAGAATCCTGAGGTTAACCGGAACTGTTGGTATGAAGTATGATGCCTGGTCGAGCTTGAGAAAACCGGTATAATGCTGAATAAGGGCCAGCCCTATCCCTATCAGGTTGCCCCAAAGCAGTCCTTTTCCTATAAGGAAAGCTGACTGATACAGGAATATTTTCCGCAGGCGGCTGTTTTCAAGACCCATAGCCTTGAGAATGCCGATCATCCCGGTGCGCTCCAGTATAAGTATAAGAAGTCCGGAAACCATATTGAAACCGGCAACTACTACCATGAGCGTAAGGATCACCCACACGTTCATATCCAGAAGCTCAAGCCAGTCAAAGAACTGCGGGTACTTGTCGTTTATACTCTCAACACGCAGTCTTGTGAGGTCTTCGGTAAACGAATAGCCGGCAAGTTCATCGACCATCCTGGTAACCCTGTCGAGGTTGTCATAGTCATGGAGAAGTATTTCAAAGCCGCTTATCTGGTCGTCGTCCCAGTCGTTAAGACGCTGTATATGTCTTATGTCAGCAAGGACGAAGATCCTGTCCAGCTCTTCCAGCCCGGTCTCATAGATGCCCGACAGGGTGAACCTTCTTACCCGGGGAGGATCCTGTACAAAGAACATTGCGAAATCGTCTCCAATACCCAGCCGCAGAAGCGAGGCAACACTATGCGACAGCACGGCTTCATTGCTTACAAGAGTATCAGTAATATTCAGTTTTGAGCCCTCAACCATGTTCTGTTCGAAGAATGACCAGTCAAAGCTGCCGTCAACACCCTTAAGTATAACTCCCTGAATATCCTCTCCACGGGTCCTGATTATCCCGGGCTTGGTGGCAAAAGGCTGAATATGCCTTACATCAGGAATCCCGGCTATATCCGGAAGAAAATCCTGATCCATCCTGACCGGTGTTGTCTCCCATGAGATATTGGAATCGAAATTGGTTATCTGGATATGTGATCCGAACCCTATTACCTTGTTCCTGATTTCCCTCTTGAATCCGGTAACCACCGCAACGGCGACAATCATAACTGCTATACCGAGGGCAATGCCGGCGATGGCTATTTTTACGATCGGACCCGAAATGGTCTTTCCACCTTCCTTATTCCCTGCAAGGCGCCTTGCTATGTGTAGTTCAATGTTCATAATGACATGTGTACGATTGCGAAATTAACATATATTTCTTTAACCATGGCAAAAACAGCCTGATGCACATCTCCGGAAAAAGACTGCTTAGCAAACGTGCCCTGGTTGAAACTGTCTGTGATGAGTTGAAAAATATTTACCGGAAAATTATCTTACCACCATTTTTTTCACTATGGTTTCGTTACCGCTTTCTATTCTGACAAAGTAGATGCCTGCCAACAGGTGGCTGATGCTTAGCGTGTGTCTTTCGCCGGTGCATAACTGTTCGAATACCAGAGATCCGCGCACATCGAAGATCTTCACATCAGCGCCCGGCAATCCACCCAGCTCAAGGATCACAAAATCACTTGCCGGGACAGGAAAGAGCCTTATTTGTCCGGCCCCGTGCAGAAGATCAGTGCCCAGTGGCTTCATGTTAATTTCAATGGATTCATCCTCATCAGTAACGTCCAGCTTGCCTTCATAAACAATATCGTTAAATGTCACCGAATAAGTAATATTATCTTCAGGGGTGACATTGATGAAAATGGCCCTTCCCACAAAGTCGGTTATCTTTTCTCCATAGCCTGAAAGGGCAACCGTGGCATTCGGCAGCCAGTCATCTCCCCATGAAATATAAAAGTATACCGTATAGGTCGTCTCACCGAGCGGACTCATGGTGATCAGATCGCTTATGTTCCTGTCGATATGAACATCCCCTTCAACAATTTTATATCCTTGCTTTTCCAGGGTATATTCATACCGGAGTTCCTTTCCGCAGGTTATGGAGAAGAATATTTTCCCGTTTTCATCAGAAACGTACGTTTCCCCCGAAAGGGTCAAAACCACACCCTCAAGCGGTGACCCCTGGCTTTGTATGGCCAGGTCGATCGTGTAGGTTACAAATCCTTCCCATGTTTCATTCAGGATGGCCTCCGGGTATGTTGATATGCACCTTCTGATATTTCCATACCAGTCGTTCAGATATTCTTTCGTGTTATGCCAGGCAAATGCCTGTCCGTTTACATCCCAGCTGTATTCGGTTTCTTCAGAGAGGTGCCCGTTCAGATCATGATCGTAAACAAATTTCCGGCCAAAGGCCCAGTGCATTGTTTGCGGATGCTGATTCTGTTTCATTTCATACAGGGTCATCAGGCCCGATTCATCGTATTCATAAACCATATGCCGCCCCCCATGCCACACCCTGAACTGGGCGGAATAGATTTCAATAGTGGACAGGAGCACCAGGCCCGCATTATTATATTGCTCCACCCCGCGCTGCCCCATTGTCAATGCTCCGGTATTGCGGTCATACATCTGCATCAGAAACCGGGTGCGTCTCCCCTGGTCGTCAAATTCAAATTCATATTCGGCATTGTTGCGCCACACCTCATTTGCCGGGTCCCAGGTCTGAGACAGGTCATATGTCCTGATTCCCTGCTTGTTATATTCGCGCACATAGTTCCTGCTGTTGACCCACTCCTCCTTATCATTATCCCACCGAAGCTGAAGATTACCTGTCCACATCTCACTTCCGTTAAACTGGTAGATTGACCACAGGAAGTTGGTAAACTCATCACCGGGGTTTTCCCTTGCTATATAGATTATTTCATCAAGAATCAAATGCTCATCATAGGTAAAATACAGTATCTGTATATGCCACCACTCCTCCTTTCCAGCATCCCAACTGCTTATATAGGCAATATCCGTAAGTCCGTTATCATCAAGTACGCGTTCAGTAAGCTGATGATTTACCCAGTCCTGAAGCTCAGCCGACCATTTCTGCTGCCGGTGCAGGGTATTCAGGTTTTCAACATACTCTTCATAATGATAAAAATCCCCGTTCTCCCAGTTGCCGTCTTCGTCGCCGTTTAATCTTTTATCAGATTTGAGTTTACCGTCTGCATAAAATTCTTTTTCGATCAGATTATCATTGAGCCATTCATCCCCGCGGCCTTTCTGCCTGAGATAGTATACCTGATCTCCGTTCTGGTTATACTCTGCATATTCTCTAACCTTGTTCTCAAGCTCCCGGGTATCATAGTTCCATTCTTTTACCGATTCAAAAGTCTGGTTTCCTGCCTTATCAAATTCGTATTCGTAATGATGCCGCACCAGATAATCGTCCGCCGTCA
>SLMM01000036.1 GCA_007133565.1 Bacteroidales bacterium | reverse complement strand
GCCCCGAACCCTTCCGAATATTTCGAGAAGAACAATGTTTACCAGGGGGTTATAGAGGATATCGCCTCCTGGATCGGGGGCGATTGAACGGAGAGGCAGGGCGGCAACGGCAGGAGCGCTTGCGGCCCCAATGACGTTTGGATCAGACGGTATGGTGGCGGTTGAGGTGACGGCTGAAAGACTGAACGGCGGCCTGTGTGTCGGGCGGACTGCCATCGGGCCGCGTGACAGGTGGAGCAGTGGACAGGGCGCACTGTCAGTGTGCCTCGAGCCAGTTTGAGCCGGTACCGGTGTCGACGGTAAGGGGGACCGAAAGGCTGACGACCGACTGCATGGCATCAACCACCAGTCCGCGCACCTCTTCAAGCTCAGGCTTGAAAACGTCAAAAACCAGTTCGTCGTGTACCTGCAGTACCATCTTTGTCTTAAGTTTCCGCTTCTCAATTTCCTCATGGATCCTTACCATGGCAAGCTTGATGATATCGGCGGCCGAACCCTGGATGGGGGCGTTAATTGCATTCCTCTCGGCATTTCCGCGAACAAGCGAGTTCCTTGAATTGATGTCGGGAAGCTGCCTGCGCCTGCCTTTAATGGTTACAACATAGCCTTTGTCGCGTGCATCCCTTATACTTTTATCCATGTACTCCTTTACGGCGGGATATGTGTTGAAATAACCGTCTATAAGCTCTTTTGCCTCCCCTCTGGGTATGCTGAGCCTCTGCGACAGCCCGAAAGCGGAAATGCCGTATATGATGCCGAAATTGGCCGTTTTTGCCCTTGCACGCATCTCCCTTGTCACCTCATCCCTGCCTACCGAAAAAATTTTTGCTGCCGTTGCAGCATGTATATCCTCGTCATTAGCGAAAGCCTCTATCATCCCCTTGTCACCGCTCATATGGGCCATCAGCCTTAACTCTATCTGCGAATAATCAGCCGCCAGCAACACATGATCATCGTTACGCGGGATAAATGCTTTCCGGATCTCCCTTCCCCTTTCCTCGCGTATAGGAATATTCTGAAGATTCGGGTTGGTTGAACTCAACCGCCCGGTAGAGGTGATTGCCTGATTGAATGATGTATGTATCCGGCCCGTACGCTTGTTTACGAGCTTGGGAAGGGCATCGACATATGTTGACAACAGCTTTTTGAGCCCTCTGTGCTCAAGTATTTTGGGAATTATCGGGTGCTTGTCTTTTATCTTGTCGAGCACCTCTTCGTTGGTGGAAAACTGTTTTGTTTTTGTACGTTTGGCGTTGTCGACAATCTTCATCCTCTCGAACAGGATCTCGCCAAGCTGTTTCGGTGATGCCAGGTTGAATTCTGTGCCTGCAAGCTTGTAAACCTCATTTTCTATCTGCTGCAGATCTTCCGATAATTTTCCTGAAATTGACCCGAGCGATCCTGTATCCAGCGCTACACCCGCCTCTTCCATCGAAGCCAGCACGGCTGAAAGGGGCATTTCCATTTCGGCGGCAAGCCTGTCCATCCCCTCCTTTTCAAGCTCCTTTTCAAGTATCTCTTTCAATTGCCACGTAATGTCGGCATCTTCGGCCGCATACTCCTTTATTTTTTCAATCTCAACATCACGCATGCTTCCCTGCCCCCTGCCCTTTTTACCTATCAGCTCCTCTATTGATACGGGGGCATAATCCAGATATACCCCGGCAAGGTAATTCATGTTGTGACGCAGTCCGGGCTCCAGCAGGTAGTGGGCAAGCATTGTGTCAAAGAGTCTGCCTTTGACCTTAATCCCGGACCTGGAAAGGACCAGAATGTCGAACTTAATATTCTGTCCCACCTTTGCTATCATTTCATCTTCAAACAGCTCCCTGAACTCTTCAAGAAGGGCCTCAGCATCATCTTTTTTTTCAGGCACGGGTACATACCAGGCCTCATGTGCCTTGCAGCAAAAGGAGATGCCAACCAGCCCGCTGTCATGCGGATCGAGTGAGTCAGTTTCGGTATCGAAACAGAATTCCTTTGCACCAGACAGCATTTTTATCATATTTTTCCTTTCCTGACGATCATTCACCAGGTGATAACGGTGATCGACCGTCTCAATATTCCTGAGCCGGGCGTCTCCTTTTTCTTCAGCACCCGTATTATTATCCTCAGTGCCGAAAAGTGATCCCTGCACGGGATCACCGGTCGTTTTCTGACGGCTTATGCCCGAAAGGATCCTCTCACCTGCAGTCCGGAACTCAAGTTCGGAAAACAGGTTTTTCAGCTTTTCAGGGTCGGGCTGCCTTGATTCAAGCACCTTCTCATCGAGTTCAACGGGTGCATCCAGCATTATGGTTACAAGTTCGCGTGATAGTTTTAGTGAATCGGCAGACGCTTCAATGTTCTCCCTTTGTTTTCCCTTGAATTCATCTATGCTTGCCAGGACACGGTCGACTGACTTGTAACCGGATATTATCTTCTTCGCAGTTTTTTCACCAATTCCGGGCACCCCGGGTATGTTGTCCGAAGTATCCCCCATCAATGCAAGTATATCAATAACCTGTAAAGGGTCGTCTATATCATAATGGCGCATAACCTCCCGGGGGCCCCATATCTCTGCATCGTTTCCTGACCGCTTGGGTTTGTAGAGATAAATTTTTTCCGAAACAAGCTGACAGAAATCCTTATCGGGTGTCATCATATAAGTGGTGAAGCCTTTTTTCTCGGCCTTTTTTGCAAGTGTTCCTATGACATCGTCAGCTTCATACCCTTCGGCTTCGATAACAGGTATGTTGTATGCCTCAAGGAGCTTTCTTATCCAGGGCACAGCCTTTTTGATATCTTCAGGTGTCTCATCTCTGTTGGCCTTGTAATCAGGAAACATATCATGCCTGAAAGTGGGTGAAGGGGGGTCGAAAACCACAGCAATGTGGCTTGGTTTTTGATTTTTTAAAACCTCATCGAGTGTATTCAGAAATCCGAATATGGCTGATGTGTTGAGCCCCTTTGAGTTAAAACGGGGGTTCTTTATAAAGGCATAATATGAACGGTAAATGAGCGCGTAGGCATCAAGTAAAAAAAGCTTTTTATCTTCTGGCATTTTGTATTTTTTGGCATTGCCGGATATTAACCGGTCCGGTTTCCGGAGCGCCCGGCCGTGGCCGGTGTTCATTGGTTATCAGAAGCAAACCACTCGGTAAAAGATGTAGCTGTTTCCTGGAGACGAAGGGAATAGAGCTCAACGCCTGCCGGCAGTCTGTTTTTTATGCGCTTTGCAAAATCGACTATCATGTTCTCACATGTAGGCTGGTAGTCAACCACTCTCAGTTTTTCAAACATTACCCCCATTTTTGCATAATTCTCTTTGGGCACATCTCTGCTTATCAAAACAGCATGGTCGAATTCAACAACCACGGTTTCGGCCACTATCTTCCTTAAATCGCCGAAATCTATAACCATCCCGTGTTTGGGATCGTTTTCGTCCTTCACTGGATGACCCGTAACTGTTACATATAGCCTGTATGAATGCCCATGCAGATTTCTGCACGGACCATCATAATTCCACAGCGCATGGGCCATCTCAAAATCAAACTGCTTCGTTACCCTGATTCTGGCCATATTTGCAATGTTTTATTGCAAAATTAACATTAAGGTATGGAAAACCGGCAAATGTCAGTTACTATTTTTCAGAGCAGGTCTAAGGTGCCTCGGGGGCTGACCTGCCCTCGGGCACACCCTCGACAGTGGTATCCGACCATTCAATTCCTTTTTCCGTGCATTCTGCAGCAAGCTTTTGCTTCAGTTTTTTTATGTCGCTGTAGAATATCTCACCGAGCTTCATCCTGGAACTGGAGCCGCCGGTAGAATGAAAGATCACTATCAGTGTCTTTATCTCAACCTTCTTTAGCTCTTCCCACTTGTATATCCTTGAAGGGTAGTAACGTGACAGTTTATATTCCACCCCGTTCCTGTCAATAATAACGAAGCGACGGCTCAACCGGTAAAAAAAGCCATAAGTGTAAAGGATTATATTTATACCGGCCAGCAGAACAAGTATCCAGAAAAGATAATCGCCAAAATTCCGGCCGTCGGAAATCCTTTTTGCAACCGTAATCGTTGATAAAATTATGAGGAATGTGGCAAGTAATACATTGAACACCCTCCCGCTTCTTGAGAGTTTATTATATTCATCAAGGCTGATAACCAGGTCGTCCATGGCAAGAATCTTTATCGGTTGATATTTCAGGATAAGTAAAAGTAAGAAATAAATGGATTCGCATGACCAGTTTCCAGGTTATTTTTCTTTGCCTGCCACAGCAATGGGTGCATGTTCAGGGTACAGGATCATGTCCGTGACCGCCCCATGGATTACACCTTGTAATCCTCCTGAGGGCTAACCAGCCGCCCTTAAGTGGCCCGTGTTTCTTGAGTGCCTCTATCGCATAAGCAGAGCATGTGGGGGAATACCTGCATGATGCCAAAGTCAGAGGCGATATGACATACTGGTAAAACCTTACCAGCAGTATGAACAGGTATATAAAAAACAATCTAACTAATCTCATCGGCAGAAATCAGTCTTTTCAAGAGTTCAACGAGCCTCAGATTAATATGATCGTAATTATGGATACTGCCTGAAACATAGATAATAACCATTTCAATATTCCTGTCGGAAAAACGGTGGTTTTCATATAAAATATGCTTGTTCCGCCTGTAGGCCTCCCTTATCAGCCGTTTTACGCGGTTGCGGTGAACAGCTTTTCTGATTTTTTTTCGCGGTACCGCTATCATAACCCTTACCTGGGAACAATTATCGTTCTCAGCATAGTTCCAAAGCAACCTGAATGGGTAAAGAAAAACCTCGTGGCCATCCTCAAAAAGACGCCCTATTGCTTTCCTGCTGCAAAGCCGCTCCGATTTTGTGAATTTTTCGGTCAAAAGGCTCATCCATAAAAGGCAATCGCCCGTAAATACAATAATAACAGCTACTTAATACATCCGTTCCTGTTATACTCCTTTATATAGTTTTCAAGGGCCATGGTCATGGAGGGGGCCTCCCTGGTAGGCGCCTCTATATCGAGGCGAAGGCCCGCCTTTTTCACAGCTCTTGCTGTATGCGGGCCAAAACAGGCAATTTTTGTATTGTTTTGTTCAAATTCAGGAAAATTGTGGAAAAGGGATCTAATACCAGATGGACTGTAGAATACCAGCACATCGTAGTTGACATCCCGCAAGTCAGAAAGGTCGCTGCTGACGGTCCTGTAAAGGATAGCTTTTGTGTATATGATTTTGTTTTTGTCAAGTATCCTCGGTATTTCAGGCTTGTGCTGGTCAGACATCGGGACGAGGAACTTCTCATCTGAATGCCTGTTTATCTCCTGCTCAACAAGATCTTTGAAAATATTTTGCCCGTAAAATATCTTGCGCTTGCGGTATACAATGTATTTCTGAAGATACAGGGCTATTGATTCAGAAAGACAGAAATACTTCATGCTATCGGGTATGACCACACGAAGTTCCTCGGCAATCCTGAAATAGTGATCTATTGCAGTGCGGCTGGTAAAAATGACGGCCGTATGTTCAAGCAGGTCTATCCGGTTCTGCCGGAACTGCTTTGCAGATAGTCCTTCAATTTTGATAAAAGGACGGAACTCAATCTTCAGGTTGTTTCTTTCTGCCATCTCCAGGTAAGGAGACTTGTCGTTCTGGGGTTTTGGCTGAGAAACCAATATCTTCTTTATTTTAGTCGCCATATGGTTTTATGAGATGAATACAGTTAAACCCTTTCGGTTAAATCAGCAATACGTTTATCAGCTTGAAAAGAACAATAACAGGTATAAATTCGAGTGCACAAAAATACAAAAACATATAGAAAACAGAAAACTTTTTTTTCGACGCAATTTCCAGTCCCCGCACAAGTTGAAGCATATAGAACACCCCTGCCATTATAACCCCGGTATACAAAAGTGGCTCATATACAACTTCGCCAGCATAAAGCAGGCCCAAAATTACCGGCAAAAGAAGTATTCCGTAAATTCTGTTGTAAAGTGAAACACTGTGTAGATACCGGTCAAACAGAGCAGACTTGTCAAATAAAAATGCGACAACCCTGATTACTGCCGACCTGGTTCCAAATACAAGCAGGATCAACAGAGCCGCTGCCAGAAACAGCAGGGTAGGATGTGCGGCCGGCAATACAAAGCCAAAGTGATCGGCAACAAAGAGCAGAAATATGCCGCCGTTGATCGCAAAGATAGCCTGCAGAACAAGGAATGCATTCTGGGTGGCTGTACTTTTGGCATTATAAAACCTGTCAGCTTCCTTGAGGCTGAATGCTGAAACAAGTACCGGGGTGATAAATTGTACGTATATCAGCTTAATCCATGTAAGCAGAAGAAAAGAGAGAATCACGATTGCGGGTATCCAGGAGGTGCCGTGGAGATGCATGTTGTTTCCCTGGTCCTTTGCCCCCCCTTCAAGGTAAAGTATGTATGACTGCCCGGCACCCTGGAGCGCATCACTCTCTACACCTTCAGCAAATACAGGCTTTTTCAGGCCTTCTTCCTTTGCCGGTATGTGATTGCCAAACAGCCCCCTCTGCTCCAGCTGATCAACCTGCATATTTTCGATGTACCTCGCCATATCGAACCTTGTCGTCGGGGTTTCTGTTTCCACAGGTGCAGCAGCTGCATCAGCAGGGCCGGGCAGAGATACCAGTTCCTCAGCAACTGTATCAGGTGACACAGCAACCTGGTAAGATACAACTGAATCGGCATGCTGCGTAACCGTTGTTCCGGGCTGGGCTATCTGAAGGGTGTCAGCCTGCGGGACCTGGAGAGTGTCAATTTGCGAAACCTGAAGGGTGTCAGCCTGCGGGACCTGAAGGGTGTCAGCCTGCGAAACCTGGAGGGTGTCAGCCTGCGAAACATGGAGGGTGTCAGCCTGCGGGACCTGAAGGGTGTCAATTTGCGAAACCGGAACGGAAAGCGTATCCCGCTGCAGCCCAGGCAAATTGTTGTATCGCAAAACAGCAGAAATCAGCGGCTGATCTTCTATACCTTCGGTATCCATCGCGAAATAACATCAGGGTATTCAGCCGCAAAATTATTAAAAAGGAACCAAATAACAATGACCTTCTAATTTATTGCATGATAACCTGTTTAGGATATGCAAAGAATGTAAATGTTTAAATATTAACCAGGTACTTGAATCAACCTAAATTCAAAACCAGTTTATCTCATCGCTTTTTCCAGATTCCGGTTTACTCAAAACAGATAATATGTTATTTGCAAGCCTGCTAGCTCCAATCCTGAATAGCACGGGCGTAACCCATTCCTGGCCAAGTACCTTTTCGACAATCAGGGCGTATGTAACAGCGTCACGGGGACTTACTATTCCGCCTGCCGGCTTAATTCCGACCTTTCTGCCTGTCCGGCGATAGAAATCACGCACCGCCAATGCCATAACATAAACGGCCGAAAAAGTGGCTGCCGGAGTAAGTTTACCTGTTGAAGTTTTTATAAAATCAGCTCCGGCATGCATTGCAAGAAGACTGGCATTTCTTATATCAGTTTCGTTTTCAATAAGTCCTGTTTCAAGTATTACTTTAAGGTGAGCAGGGCGTACAGCAAGTTTCATCTCCTTAATTTCGCCGGCAACACCAATATAGTCGCCTTCAAAAAACCTGCCGACCGGCATAACGATATCAATTTCATCGGCTCCTGCTTCAACTGCCATAGCAGCCTCCCTCTTCTTGATCCCGACGAAGGTCTGGGATGAGGGGAATCCTCCGGCAACGGAAGCTATCCTGATGTCCCCGGCAACAAGATTTTGCCGGGCAACTGCAACCAGAGAAGGCCAGACACAGATAGCTGCTACCTGAGGCATCTCTTCAAACTGATCACTGAACTCATTAACCTTCGTACACAGCCTGACAATATCTGTTTCGTTGTCCTGTGTATTCAGACTGGTCAAATCGATCATGCTGAATATTTTCTTCAGGTATTTTATACTAACATTCTGTTCATAGGCTTTTTGAATGTCTTCTATTTCTTTGTCGATTTGACCTGGAACGGGTTCGATCCTGTATTGTTCAAATATATTTTGCATATATTGTGCTGTTATTTTGATTTATATGTACGCATATCACCTCTTGCATAAGAGGCAAATATACCCAAAAAGCAAAGAGCCGAGAATAGCCAGAATGCAACCCTTAAACTTTCAAGGAAAACATCGGAGTTCTGTTCGGTAACCGGTTCACGGCCGATATAGAGAGCTAAGATAAGCATAACAACACCCATAGAGAACATCTGTCCTAAAAGTCTCATCGTACCCATCGTACCGGATGCTATCCCGTAGTATTTCGGGGTTACCGCACTCATAATAGCATTGCTGTTCGGAGAGGAGAAAAGCCCGAAACCTGTTCCGAGAAGAACAAGGGTGATTATTATCGTGGTAATGCTCATGACAGCCGCAAAGCTGAGAAAGAAGAGCCCGGCAGTCGTAACAGCCATTCCTGCAGTTGCAAGTATCCTGGGCTCGATACGGTCTGATAAACGCCCGGCAAGCGGAGAAACAACAGCCATAACCACCGGTTGCGACACCAGGACCAACCCGGCATCACTTGCTGTAAGTCCTTTTATGTATTGCAAATACAGGCTTAGTAAAAACGCAACAGCAAATGTGGCGCTGTAATTAATAAGAGCAGCGGCGTTTGACCAGGCAAAAACCGGATTGTTCACAAAAAGTTTCAGCTGCATAACCGGATACCGGGTTTTGAGTTGCACGGCCAAAAACATAACAATTCCCGCACTACCTGTTCCAAGACAGGCAAAACCCCGGGCAGAAGGAAGGCTACTGAACCCATAAATAAGGAGGAAAAGGGATATGCCATATATGACTGATCCCTGCAGGTCGAACGGTTCTCCCGCTGCTTCTGCCCATTCTGCCCTGATCCTGAAACCAATGAACAAAACCCCGGCCATACCGGCGACTGCCGTAAAAAGAAAGACGCTCCTCCAGCCAAGGTAATCTGTCAGCATGCCACCTGCAAAAGGCCCGAAAGAGAGGCCGATATAGACGGCGGCTATTGTCAGCCCGAATGCCTTTCCCCTCTCCTCCGCGGGGAAGACAGAGGTTACAATCGCAATTCCGGTGGCGAATATCATGGCGCTCCCAACTCCCTGCAATACCCGGATAATGATGAGGGTATAGATGCCGGGGGCAAACGAAGAGCCTGCAGAGGCCAGCGAAAAAATTGCCATGCCCCAGAGAAATACCTTTCTCCTGCCATAGATATCAGCTATCCGGCCAAATGGTACAAGAAATACTGCACTTGACAAAAGGTATGCCGTTGCTATCCAGCCAAGTAAGATGGCATCTGCACTAAACTCCTCGCCGATTGAGGGAAGAGCCAGGTTAATAGCCGAAGCCATGAACGAATTCAGGAAAGCAGACACAACCGCTGCAAGGAGTATTTTCCTCTTTAATGATCCGCTAGTGTCGGATATTTCAGCCATTGAACTTTAAAATGCAAAGGTAGCAATCAAGCTGCACAAACTGAATTACTCCCTGTTTTTTGTGTCGATTATGATGGTTACCGGGCCGCTATTGACCAGCTTAACATCCATTCTGGCGCCAAATTCTCCGGTTCTGACTTTAATGCCGGTTTCTGATTCAAGCTGGCTTATGAACGCCTGATAAAGTGGGACCGCTGTTTCAGGCGGCGCGGCACGAATGTATGAAGGCCTGTTACCTTTCTTTGTCTTTGCATGAAGGGTAAACTGGCTTATAACCATCAGTTCTCCTTCTGACTGCCTGATGTCAAGGTTCATAACACCCTTGTCATCATCAAATATCCGAAGTGACCCGATTTTTTTTGCCAGCCAGAGAGCATCTGCCTCCTTATCTTCATGCTCCACTCCAAGTAAAATTAGTAATCCCTCACCAATTGAGGATGTTATGCTTGAGTCTATCTTAACCGAAGCCTTCTTTACCCGCTGGATTACCGCTCTCATTATAATATTGTCAGGATTTGTTCAGAACAGTGAATTAATTGTCGAACATCTGGTTGCATTTTTTGTTCCACGCCGGACAGGCAGCCAAATTAGCAAAAAATATTAACTTCGTATTCCTGCTGCCAGCCAGCATTTGATATTGCCATCCCGGAACCCGTGGCATTAATAAAAATTATTAACGAATAAAATATTAAAATTATCATGCAAAAAATTATTCTTTCGGCAATGGCCTTCTTCATAACTGCCTCCCTGTGGTCCGGCAGCATTACCGTACCCTCATGGCTTGCGGTGCAGGGGCCTGACATGGAACTTCCTGCTTTTGCTTTGACAGAGAACCTGAAGGGGGAAACCTTCGGCAAGGAGGAGCTTTTCAGCTTCAATCCGCGTGAAATAAGCGATCATTTTCCGGAAAACAACAAGTTTTTCATGCGTAACGGCAATTACGAGGCAAGATGGGCCGTCAGGCATGCAAACGACACCGGGTATGTGGATGCCGGAATGCCCGGCACGGGAACTGCCTCTGTCGCATGGCTTGCAACCTACATAAACGTTAGCAGATGGATGAAAACCGACCTGGAAATACACAGCAGGCAGATGCTTGAAGTTTACCTGAACGGTAAACGACTGGGCGCCAAGAATACCGTCCAGGAACCTGAATCGGAACCGGGCAAATGGACAAGGGAGATTGAACTGGAGGGCGGTAAGCACCTCCTTGTTGTCAGGACATTCATCACACAGGATGATGAAAGCCCCTGGCAACTCAGCGCTGCCTTAAAAGTGCCTGAATATGCATCCGAAAATGATCTGAAAACCAGCCTTGATCCCGAACAGGGAAAGACACTGAGCCACCTCCTCGATGGAGTAAAGGCCGGTGCAGCCGATATTTCTCCCGATGGTAAAATGTACATCGTCAATTTCAGCCGGTCGCTTCCTCCATCGGACAGGTCGGAGAACTGGACTGAAATAAAAAGGGTGAGCGACGGCCGGATGATCCACTCTTTCAGGCATTCCACCGTATCATCGGTCTCATGGACGCCGGTGGAGAATGTTGTTTCATACCGGACCACACGTGAAGGTAAAGCCACGATATGGAGATACGACCTTGAGAGCGGAGAAATGGAAAAGGTACTGGCAGATATCGAAGATCTGGTTTCATTTCGCTGGACTCCGGACGGGAAATATATTGTCTATTCTTTAAGAGAAGAGGGCCCTGAAGAAGAAGGAAGCACTAAAAGGATAATCGGCCCGGGAGACAGGATACCCGGGTTCCGGAACAGGAATTTCCTGTACAGGGCGAATGTTGAAACAGGGGTCAGGGAGAGGCTTACCCATGGGTTCCTTACCACTTCGCTCCATGATATCAGTCCCTGCAGCAAATATATCCTGTTAAGCCAGAGCCGCCCCGACTACCTTGAGAGGCCCTATATGAAGCAGGATGTTTTCATAATGGAGATGGACACCCGTGATGTTGACACCATTTTGCATGACAAGAGATGGGGTGTTTCAGGCACCTTCTCGCCCGACGGCAGAAAGATACTGTTTACAGGAGGGCCGTCTGCGTTCGGGGGACTGGGGGAGAATATCCCCGAAGGTATGATTGCCAACAATTATGACACCCAGGCATATATATACGATATCGAAAGCGGCTCGACAGACCCGTTTACAAGGGAGTTTGACCCCTCAATTTCACAGGCTTTATGGAACAGGGCTGACAATCATATATACCTTGTTGCCGGCCATGAAGATTTTGTGCGCCTTTACAGGTACAACACAGGGAACCGCCGGTTTGCGGAGATTGAAACAGGTAAGGACGTAATCAGCCGGGTAAGCATGGCCAGGGATGAGCGCATTGCAATATATTCGGGTTCCGGAATGTCCTCACCCCCGCGGGTGTCGTTGCTTAACCTCCGCAACGGAAGGTACAGGGAGATTGAGAACCCCGACAGCCATAATTTCAGGAATGTTGCTTTCGGAGAAAATCTTGAATGGAACTTCAGCAACTCCGAAGGCGTTGAGATCCCCGGAAGGGTATACCTCCCGCCCGATTTTGATGATTCGAAAAAATATCCGGTCATAGTATACTATTACGGTGGCACAAACCCTGTTTCAAGGAGCTTTGGCGGCCGCTACCCCTTCAATATGTATGCCGCCTCGGGTTACGTGGTATATGTACTTCAACCCTCCGGTGCAACCGGATTCGGACAGGAGTTCTCGGCAATGCATGTGAACAACTGGGGTAAGACGGTTGCCGATGAGATAATTGATGGCACAAGGAAGTTTCTCGAAGCCCATCCTTTTGCTGACCCAGAGAGGGTCGGCTGCATGGGGGCATCCTACGGTGGGTTCATGACCATGCTGCTGACAACGCGAACAGATATATTCGCAACCGCCATATCACATGCAGGCATAAGTTCAATATCGAGCTACTGGGGAGAAGGTTACTGGGGATACGGCTACAGCGCCGAGGCAAGCGCCGGCAGCTTCCCCTGGAACAACAGGGAACTTTATGTTGACCAGAGTCCGTTATTCTCGGCCGACAGGATAAATACGCCGCTGCTACTGGTAACCGGCGACCAGGATACCAATGTGCCTCCCGGGGAAAGCATCCAGCTTTATGTTGCCCTGAAACTGCTTGGCAGACCGGTAGAACTTATAAAAATTGAGGGTGAGGACCATCATATACTCACCTATAATAAAAGAATTGAGTGGAGCAACACCAAAATGGCCTGGTTTGACAAGTGGTTAAAGGGCCAGCCCGAATGGTGGGTAAACCTGTTTCCCGACCGCAACCTTTAGGAGTTGTCGGGGGCCCTGCACGACAACTTAACCTGGCGCCGCACAGGTATGACGTCCGGATCTGCACAGAATCCGGAAGGCGAGACAAAAAACTTTTAAAAAATTAATATTTTTTCAACAAGTGAAAGATCATT
The DNA here is from genome assembly GCA_007133565.1 of Bacteroidales bacterium. Lineage (GTDB taxonomy): Bacteria > Bacteroidota > Bacteroidia > Bacteroidales > PUMT01 > PXAP01. The sequence continues at coordinate 45,545 of SLMM01000036.1, read as the reverse complement.
TTTGTTACCTTTAGTACTAAATTTCAACCACAATATAAAATTTTATCAAGAAAAACTGAAAATAATGATGAGAAAATTATTGACAGCCAGCCTTATATGGCTCGCATGTTTGTCGCTGGTCACAGGCCAGGCCGTACAGATCGATTTTGTCGAGTACAAGCTTGACAACGGACTGCACGTGATCCTGCACCAGGACAACTCCACACCAATCGTGGTAACCAACATCATGTACCACGTTGGATCGAAAAATGAGAACCCTGAAAGGACCGGGTTCGCACACTTCTTTGAGCACCTGATGTTCGAGGGGACAAAGCATATTCCCCGCGGAGAATTTACCGAGTACGTTGAACGGGCGGGAGGCTCGCTTAACGCCTACACAAGCAATGATGTTACCAACTACTTTGTCCTGCTCCCGTCGAACCAGCTTGAGCTTGGTTTATGGCTTGAGTCGGAGAGGCTGTTGCATGCCGTGGTCGACTCTGTAGGGATTGCAACACAGAAGGATGTCGTGATAGAGGAGAAAAAGCAGATGTATGACAACCGCCCATATGGCACAATTCTGCTGGAAACCCTTAAAAGAGCGTTTTCAGAACACCCATACAGATGGGCCCCGATTGGTGACGAGAATCATATAAGAGATGCCGAGGATCATGAATTTGAAGCGTTTCATGAAATGTTCTACGTTCCGAACAATGCCGTTCTTGTAATTGCAGGCGACATTGACATTGATGAAACAAAAAGGCTGGTGGAAGCATATTTTGGTGAGATACCGAAAGGAGAACATGATATCTTCAGGCCCGAAGTGGTTGAACCCCGGCGCAACAGGGAAATACGCGATACGATTTATGACAACATACAACTACCGCTTGTATTACAGGCCTACAATATCCCTGCAAGGGGCACCGAAGATTTCTATGCTGTCGATATGGTAGCAACACTGTTGTCGCGGGGACAAAGCTCGAGGCTGCATCAAAGGCTGGTGGACCAGCAGCGGGTTGCACTGCAGGTTTCGGCCCAGTCACTTGCTCTCGAGGATCCCGGATTGTCACTGATCCTGGCCTTCCCCAACATGGGAACCGACCCGGAAGTGCTTGAGAATGCAATAAACGCCGAGCTTGAAAAAGTCAGGACCGAACTGATTACTGAATTTGAGATGGATAAGCTCAGGAACCAGATTGAAAGCCAGTTTGTAAACTCAAACACCACCATGGCATCCAGGGCCAACAGCCTTGCCAGCTACCATACCGTACTGGGCGACGCCGGCAGGATCAACACCGAGATTGAACGCTATATGGAAGTGACCCGTGAGGATATACTTGCTGCGGCACAGAGGTACTTTACCGAAGAAAACAGGGTGGTATTGTACTACCTGCCTAAACAGGACTGACATGTTTAACCGCGAGCATGGCGCAACAGTTTCATATCCATCAATATGCGCCGGGCAGACCGGTAGAAATAAAATATTAAACCCGAAAACAAAATATTAACTCATGAAGAGAATAACAATAATACTGCTCCTGGCATTCTGTATTATTCCACTCAGTGCACAGATTGACAGGACAAGGGCCCCGGAACCCGGCCCTGCACCGGTAATACAGATTGGCGAATACGAAAAGTTCAGCCTGGACAACGGCCTGCAGGTAATAGTAGTTGAGAACGACAAGATACCAGTGGTATCTTTCCAGCTTACCCTCGATATTGACCCGGTAATGGAGAATGATGCAAAAGGCTATGTAGCAATGGCAGGGTCATTAATGAGGGCAGGTACAACCAACCTTACAAAACCTGAGATCGACGAGGCGATTGATTTCATTGGCGCTTCGCTGAGTACATTTTCCACAGGTATGTTCGGCTCTTCACTTTCACGCCATACCGAAACACTGCTCGGGCTGATGTCTGATATTCTTCTGAACCCGGTATTTCCTGAAGATGAACTGGAGAGGGAACGATCGCAGGCAATAACGGCCCAGGCAACCGTGAGGACAGATGCAGGAGCAATGGTGAGCAATATATCCACCACCCTTGTTTACGGTGATGATCACCCTTACGGGGAAGTTACCACAGAGGAGACCCTGAAGAACATCACCCGTGACATGCTGACGGATTACTACAACACCTATTTCAGGCCAAATGTGGCGTACATGGTTATTGTGGGCGACATTCGCCTGGAAGAGGCAAAAAGCCTGATGGAGAATTATTTCGGCGGATGGCAGCAGGCAGAGGTGCCACACCACACCTATCTAACACCAGGGCCACCGGCAGGAAACAAGGTGGCTATGGCCGACCGTACAGGTGCAGTGCAATCGGTTGTATCTGTAACCCACCCTGTGCAGCTCAGACCGGGCGACCCAGATGCCATTAAAGCCAGCGTGATGAACAATATCCTTGGAGGAGGCGTGTTCAGCGGAAGGCTCATGCAGAACCTCAGAGAAGATAAGGGATATACCTACGGAGCAAGATCAAGCCTTTCAACAGACAGGCTTGTAGGCAGGTTCAATGCACGGACAGAGGTCCGAAACTCAGTTACCGACAGCACCGTTACTGAGATACTCTACGAGATGGAGAGAATGGTGAACGAGCCTGTTGATGAGGAGAGCCTCGAGCTGGTAAAGAACTTCATGAACGGCAGCTTCGCCCGCTCCCTTGAAAGTCCCCGTACCATAGCGAACTTCGCACTCAATATTGAAAGGTACGGGCTCCCCTCCGATTATTATGCTACTTATCTTGAAAGGCTTGCCGCAGTATCGGCAGACGATGTCAGAGAGGTGGCCACCAAATATCTGCGCCCCGGCAACAGTTACATCATTGTGGGAGGGAATAAGGGTGAAGTTGCCGAAACCCTTGAAAAATTCAGTGCTACAGGCGAGGTTGCATTTTACGATGCGTTCGGCCGGATAATTGAGGAGAGTGAGTTTGATCTACCCACAGGCCTTACCGGGGCGGACGTTGTCAGGAACTATATCAATGCCGTTGGCGGTGAAGCGGCGATGAAAAACATAAGTGATATAACCATCGAGATGAGTGCAAGTGTTCAGGGGATGGTTATCGAGATGCTAACACAGCAGAAGGCACCCAACATGATAAGGTCAGTCATGAGCATGGGGGGCAACGTAATGCAGGAACAGGTATTCGATGGCGAACGCGGTATGATGAGGGGTATGCAGGGAACCATGGAACTGGAAGGTGAAATGCTTGATCAGATGAAAACCCAGGCAACTATGAACCCTGAGCTTACATACGAAGAGAGAGGCTACACCCTGGTACTTGACGGTGTGGAAAATGTAGAGGGTAGTCCGGCATACAAGGTCAATATAACCAGTCCCCAGGGTATTACCCTTTCAGAATTTTTCGATGTTGAAAGCGGGCTGAAGGTCAGGACCGTTATCTCCCAGGACACACCGATGGGGCCGATGACGCAGACAACAGATTACAGAGACTACCGGGAGGTCGGGGGACTGATGTTCCCTTACCTTATGAGGCAGCAGGCCGGTCCGCAGGCATTCGACCTGGAGGTGAAGTCGATTGAAATCAACCAGGGCCTGGGCGACGAGGTGTTCAAAGTCGATTAATAGTTGGGCTACTTCAGGAGGACTCACGGCCAGCTTGAAGAATTCAGAAAATAACTTATTTGCAGCATACCACCCCGGGGGTGCCGGGGTGGTTTTTTAATACGCAAATGTAAGCCCCGTTCAAAATCAGGTATTGGTAGCACAAGGTCATCCGTTTCGAAAGGGGGTTAACTGTTTTTCCTGCCGGGCAAAAACCTTGTAAGGCTTAAGAAAGTAACTGCCGAAATTGTTATGCCGAAAATGTTCGGGTCAAGTCCGAATGGCAGCGGCACTCCTGTAGCTGTAAGCACCAGTGTGGTACCACCGCCAAGCAGCATCGACCAGAAAGCTGCCTGAGGAGTGCGCCTTTTCAGGAAAAAGGCCCCGATAACCGGCACCAGCAGCCCTGACACCATGAATGCATAGGAGTAAAGCATAAGCTCCAGCACGTTCTCCATTGCTGCTGCAAGCAACAGGGCAAGTCCGCCTATAATGAAGGTCAGAAGCTGGGAGATCCTGAGCATTCGTTTTTCATTACCTTCTATCCTGAAAAACTTTGAAAGTATGTCTGTCAGCAGGTTGCCCGAAGCAGCCATCATGCAGCTATCAGCCGTTGACATGATAGCCGAGAAGTAGGCTGACATCATCAGGCCCATCAGGCCCACCGGCAAAACAGTGCGCAAGAGCAGCGGCAATCCCATTTCAGGATCAAGATCACCGCCAGCCATATAGCCGAGATATTCAAACATGCCGTTTTCAAAAGCCACCCTTGCAAAAAGCCCGAGAATCACACCCATCATCGCCATGAAGGGCCATTCAAATATCCCGGCAATGAACCATGCCCGTCTGGCCTCCCGTACCCCCCTGGTCGCATAGATTCGTTGATACAGGGTCATCCCCACGAACCATATGGGCAGTATCGTAACAACCCAGTTGACCACGGTCTGCCACGGCACATTCCTGAATGACATGAACTCAGGACCGAGTGTCTCCCTTATAGCCGTCATTCCACCTATTGCTACATAACCTGAGGGAATACCAATCAGAATAAGTCCCCCCATCAGAATGATCCACTGGAATGTATCAGTGTATATCACAGCCTTGATACCTCCTACAACTGTATAAACCACGGCAATCACCCCCATCACTATAAGGGCTGTATTCATATCGAGGTTAATAAAGGTGGAGGAGGCAAGCTTGGCCCCTGCAAGTATCTGCGAGCTGGTAAATCCAAGGTATCCAATGGCAGAAATAATACCTGCCATCATTGCCACCCGGGGACTGTAGAAATGGGCAAAAATCTGCGGAAAGGTAAAAAGCTTTTTTTCGCTGCCCAGCGGATGTACTTTGGGTATCAGTATAACGGCACTGAGCCATGCACCTATGAGCCCGGTAAAAAGCATCCAGGAGCCTGCCATGCCCATTATAAAGCCCAGTCCCCCAAGCCCTATTGAAAAACCGCCTCCTACATCGGTGGCAACAACCGATAGTCCGACATGCACGCTGCCCATCTTCCGGCTGCCCACGTAATAGTCGTCGGCATCGCGATTTCGCCAGAGGAAGTAAAAACCTATACCCAGTACAAGGAAAATATAAAGAACAAAGACTATAATATCAATCCAGTGCATATGTAAAAACAAAACTATAAAAAGAGGCTGACCCTGCCAAGAAAAGTTTTTGAAAAAATCACCTGAAGCATAGCCGAACTAATTGACTCATAGCTGCCAACAGATTTTGCAGAGGCTGAAAAGGATGAATAGTGTCAGAGGTTTCGCCTCCTGATAAGAAGCAAGGCTATGCCTGCAAACAGAAGGGTGTATCCGGCAGCCAGCAATACCTGTCCCCACAGCGGAAGCCCCTGCGCCACAAGTCCCATTTCGCTGAATGTAAGAGCATTTGCCCCATCAGCCGTTTCAAAGGAAGCCTCCGATGAAATACTCAGGAACTCGGGAACGGGAGTAAGCGAACCGACAGACTTCATCGGGAAGAAGGGGCGTACATCGCGTGGGAAGAAGCTTCTGATTACCGGTTCTACCGGAAACCTTAAAAGTATGAATATGATTATTGACAGTGCATTGCTTCGCAACAGCATAACAAGCAGCAGGCCGATAACCATGAAGGCAATCGTTTGCAGAAAATAGACAAAGAGGATATGCATGCCGGAGATCAGATCGGCCATTGATGGTGACGATGTATATACCGCACCATAGATAAGTCCGCTAACCAGCACAAGAAGAAATGCATAAACTGAGATCATAAAAATAACAAGGAGCTTGCCGCCAAGCAGCTCTGTCCTTGAAAGCCCGTCAATGACATGCTGCCTGAAGGTGCGATAGGAAAACTCATTCCCTGCAACCATGATTACAAGAATTGCAAGCAGAAGGTTGAACCAGCTTGCTATCCATGCAAAATAGCTCCAGACATGGGGAAACCTGAACAGGTTGGTTGTGTCAAAACCCGGCACAGTGATATCGATCTGTGAAGAGACAAAGACCACCAGCGAAAAAAAAGCAAGGTGAAGAAGGAGAATAACCTTGAAGGAGGTATAGTTAATCAGTTTAACGAATTCAATATTTATCAGTTTGCGCATTTTGTTCCAGGTATTAAATGTATTTGTTCCAGGTATTAAATGTATTTGTTCCAGCTATTGATAGAATTACCTGACAAGCTCAAGAAAATGTGATTCGAGGCTTTTCCTGACAGGCACCAGCCCTGTAAGCACAATATCATTGTCAAATGCAAACCTGTTAATATCGGCCGCCGATATCGAGGCCCCGCAAGTTACCAGGATCTCCCCACCCTTGTTCTCGAGAGTTTTAACCATACCGGCACGTACAAGCAACTCGCCGAGCAGGCCGGTATCAGGAGCAGACAACCTGAACATCCTGTCGGTGCCAAGAAGTTCCTCCACCCGCCCTGATGCGATGAGCTCACCCCCCTTAAGAACTGCCACATGTGAACAAACTTTCTCAACCTCGCCAAGGATATGGCTGGCAAGGATAACCGTTTTCCCCTTTTCCGCCTCGCCGGATATGATTCCCCTGACTTCGGCTATTCCCTCCGGATCCAGTCCGTTTGTCGGCTCATCCAGCACCATAACCTCGGGATCTCCAAGCAGAACTGAAGCCATAGCCAGCCGCTGCTTCATGCCAAGCGACAATGTTCGGTAAGGGTAGTTCCTGCGTTCAGTCAGGCCGGCAACTTCGAGTACCCTGTCAATGTCATTGTCAGGCACCTCCTTTATACGCGCGGCGATCATGAGGTTCTGCACAAGGCTGAGGTAGGGATAAAAGTTGGGCACTTCAATAAGGCTGCCAACCCTTCTTTTCCAGCCGGAGCCCCTGGCATTGCCGAACCATGAATAACTCCCCTGCTGCTGATGTACCACACCCATTATAACCGACAAGGTAGTGGTCTTGCCGCTGCCGTTTGGCCCAAGTATCCCGTAAACCTGTCCACGGCCAACATCCATATCAAGGTTGTGTACAGCCCTGATCCTGCCGTAATGCCTGGTCAAACCTCTGATCTCAAGAATTTTTTCCATACAATTTATTTTTCAACTATTAAATCCATTAGCCGATTGCTGACAGAACAACAGTCAAAAATATTACAAGAAAATTGGATTAAGGCTAAATTCCCGGAATATTATCAAAAAAGGGGATGCATGAATTTGTTTCATGCAGAAAACTGCCGGCAATGTCAGTTTCCGTGTTCGGAGATAAACTTGATCCTCATAAGCCGGATATCCTCTTCGGAGTAGTCATCTTCACCCAGCTCGGCAAGCGCCTCATCGATCGATTCGGTTTCGGCCTCCTCCCTGAAATACTCATATACCTCGGCCTGCCTCTCTTCGTCAATGAGTCCGTCAATATAGTAGTCAAGATTAAGTTTGGTGCCGGAATTTACAATAGCCTCAATCTCGTTAAGCAGCTCATGCATCTCCATGTTCTTGGAGGCCGCAATGTCATCAAGGCTCATTTTACGGTCGATAGACTGTATTATTGAGACCTTTACACCGGACTTGTTGACAACCGACTTAACTACCATATCCTGCGGCCGGATTATCTCCTTTTCCTCAACGTATGCCTTTATCAAATCGGCAAACTCCCTGCCGTACTTTTTAGCTTTCCCGGTACCAACCCCGGCAATGTTCTGCATCTCTTCGATACTTACCGGGTACTGAAGCGCCATATCCTCAAGGGAGGGATCCTGGAAGATAACAAAAGGCGGCAGGTTGTGCTTCCTTGATACCTTCTTGCGAAGATCCTTGAGGACTGCAAGCAGCTCAAGGTCAACCGTGCTTGTCCTGCCTCCGTTTGAACCGTTCGAATCGGAGGGATCGTTATAGTCATATTCCTGCTCCTCGACCAGCATGAACGAAGTCGGCTTATCAATAAATTTGTGTCCTTCTGCACTCAACCTGAGAAGTCCGTAATTTTCAATTTCCTTCACAATCAGCTTGGAGATCATTGCCTGACGGACTGCCGCTAGCCAGAACTTATCATTCTTCTCCGCCCCCTTGCCAAACACTTCGAGATCATTATGCCCGTATGTCTGAACAGCCTGGGTTTTCTTTCCTGTAATAATATCGGCAATATGCTCAGCCTTGAATTTTTCCTTTACTGCCAGTATTGTATGGAGGACCGTCAGTATATCATCCTTCCCTTCAAACCTCTTTTTGGGATGATTGCAGTTATCACAACTGTCACAGCTTTCATCGTGGTATTCTTCGCCAAAATAATGAAGAAGGTGCCTGCGCCGGCAAACTGCGCTCTCGGCATAGGCAACTGTTTCGAGCAGAAGCTGTTTGCCTATTTCCTGTTCGGCAATATGTTTGTTCTGCATGAACTTTTCAAGCTTCTGTATATCCTTGTAGCGGTAAAAGGTAATACACTTTCCTTCGCCGCCGTCACGACCGGCACGGCCGGTCTCCTGGTAATAGCCCTCCAGGCTCTTGGGTATGTCATAGTGTATGACAAAACGCACATCAGGCTTGTCGATGCCCATACCGAAGGCAATTGTAGCCACTATCACGTCGGCCTCCTCCATAAGGAAACTGTCCTGGTTGGCACTCCGCGTGGCAGAATCCATCCCTGCATGATAGGGCAGGGCCCTGATACCGTTTATGGTCAGGGTCTGTGCAAGCTCTTCGACCTTTTTACGGCTCAAACAGTAAATAATTCCGGATTTACCGGGGTTGTTCTTTATGAACCTGATTATCTCCTTTGTGGCCTGTACCTTGGGCCGTATTTCATAATAAAGGTTTGGCCTGTTGAAAGAGGACTTGAACACCTTTGCGTCAAGCATTCCAAGGTTCTTCTGTATATCGTGCTGCACTTTTGGTGTAGCGGTTGCGGTGAGTGCAATTATCGGGGCAACACCCACTTCATTTATAATTGCCCGGATGCGCCTGTATTCCGGCCGGAAATCATGTCCCCATTCTGAGATACAATGTGCCTCATCAATGGCATAGAACGAAACACGTACCTGCCTCAGGAACTGGACATTGTCAGCCTTGGTAAGCGATTCGGGGGCAACGTAAAGCATCTTTGTCTTCCCCGAAAGGAGGTCCTCCTTTACCTTCTGAATAGCAGCCTTTGTAAGTGAAGAGTTCATAAAATGCGCCACCCCGTCGTCGGCGCTGAAAGCCCTGATCGCATCAACCTGGTTCTTCATCAGGGCTATAAGTGGAGAAATAATTATTGCAGTACCTTCAAGCAGCAAAGCCGGCAACTGGTAACACAGAGATTTACCTCCGCCCGTTGGCATCAGCACAAAAGTATCATTCCCTTCCATCACGTTCCGGATAATATCCTCCTGGTTGCCTTTAAAACTGGTAAAACCAAAGTTTGTCTTCAGGCTATCAAGAAGGGATATGCCGGAATTTATTCCCATTTTCATCTAAACTCAATATAAAAAATTTTGATGTCCTATCAAAAATCATGCAAAACCATGATAATATACAAATATATTACATTAACAAAAAATATTTATTGACCAATGTTATGCTTTTATACATAAAAATAACGAACAGCAGGAGGATAAATTACTGGAATATCCTTTGGACGGCATAAACGGGGTGTTTTTTTAAATATATAAAAAGATAACTTTGCAGTCTAAATTTACAACTTTTTTTAAAAATAGTTGCGCTTGTTAAATAATTTTAACATTACCTGATTAAAAATCAATACGAAACGTGTACACACCAGGTAAAATTGTTTTCGAGGATATTATAAAAACAGCCCGGCAGGTCATCACTGATGAATCACAGGCAATAAGCCTGCTGGCCGGAGCTATTGACGATGAGTTTGCAAAAGCTGTTGAGCTTATTCTTACCAGCAGGGGCAGGCTGGTTGTGACCGGAATCGGAAAAAGCGCCATTATCGGTTCCAAAATTGTAGCAACCCTTAATTCTACAGGTACCCCGTCAATATTCATGCATGCCGCCGATGCCATTCACGGCGACCTCGGAATTATCCAGGAGGAGGATATAGTGCTTTGCATTTCGAAAAGCGGTAATTCACCTGAGATAAAACTTCTGATTCCGCTTATCAAAAACCTGGGCAATAAAATAATAGCCATTGTGTCAAAAAGAGATTCCTTCCTTGCCCAGAAATCTGACCTGTCAATAATCACCCCTGTAGATAAGGAGGCCTGCCCCAACAACCTTGCTCCCACCTCCAGCACCACGGTCCAGCTTGTTACAGGCGATGCGCTGGCCGTTTGCCTTCTTGAATGCAGGGGATTTACCGAAAAGGACTACGCAAAATTTCATCCGGGCGGCTCATTGGGAAAGAAACTTTACATGAGGGTGTCAGATTTCTATCTCGAAAATAAATTTCCAAAGGTCAGCATAAATGACACAATCTCACGTTCAATTGTAGAGATCTCTTCAAACAGGCTTGGCGCTACAGCGGTAATGGATGAAAATGGAAACCTTGCAGGAATAATTACCGATGGCGACCTGAGAAGGATGCTCGAAAAGAACAGCGATATAAATTCACTGCAGGCAGGGGATATCATGACAAAAAATCCCAGGACGATTGAATATGATGCGCTTGCAATTGAAGCTTTCGACAAGATGAGAAAAAATAACATTACACAATTGCTTATACTCAGGAACGGGTACTATGCCGGGATAATTCACCTGCATGACATTCTTAAGGAAGGAGTTGTTTAAAAAATTGTTTTATTTGCAATATGGCAAAAGCGGCAGAAAATGAAATGTCATTCCTTGACCACCTTGAAGCACTGAGGTGGCACCTGGTAAGATCTATCCTATCGATAATTGTATTTGCGATAGTTGCATTTATCTTTAAAGATTTCATATTCACAAACATAATAATTGCACCCAAGACGCCTGAGTTTTTCACAAACCGTAACCTCTGCTCTTTCGGGACATGGATAGGCATAAGAGCGCTGTGCATAAATTCCGAACCGTTTCAGCTTATCAATATTAACATGGCAGGCCAGTTTACGACACACATAATGGTTTCCATGATACTCGGCCTCATACTGTCATTTCCTTACCTTGTATTTGAAATGTGGCGGTTTATCGGTCCCGCCCTTTACGAAAAGGAAAGGACCTATGCCCGCGGGGCTGTCTTCTATATATCAATACTGTTCATTCTCGGGGTTTTGTTCGCCTATTTCGTGATAATACCGCTCTCGGTGCATTTTCTCGGCACCTACCAGGTAAGCGCCGAGGTAACGAACCAGATAAACCTTATCTCCTACATATCAACTGTTAGCGCCATTGCGCTGGCTGTAGGGCTTATTTTTGAACTGCCGGTGCTTATCTACTTCCTTACCAAGATTGGGCTCGTGTCGCCTGAATTTTTGAAGAAATACCGCAGGCACGCACTGGTGGTACTTCTTGCCCTGTCGGCAATCATAACCCCGCCCGATGTTTTCAGCCAGATTCTGGTGGTTGTGCCGCTTATGGTGCTTTACGAGGTAGGCATACGTCTTTCAAAAAGGATAGTTAGAAAAGAGCAGATGGCTGCCTGAAACACAGGATAATCTTGCCGGCCGTCCGGCCGGTTTCAAAAAAGATCCAAGTTATGGAGGACATTATTAAAAATAACGAAGAGAAACAGCAGGAGATGGATGATAAAATGATCCTCACGACAAAGGACCTGGTAAAAAGATACCGTAAAAGGACTGTTGTCGATCACGTATCAATCGATGTCGGCCAGGGTGAGATAGTGGGCCTGCTCGGGCCCAACGGGGCAGGCAAGACAACCTCATTCTACATGATAGTGGGGCTTATAACACCCAATGAGGGTGACATATATCTTAATGATGAGAATATAACAGACGAACCGGTATATCGCAGGGCCCAGCGGGGTATAGGATATCTTGCACAGGAGGCATCTGTCTTCAGGAGGCTTTCTGTTGAAGACAACCTGAATGCAGTGCTGGAAATGTCAAAAATACCAAAGGCTGACCGCAAGGAACGCGTGGAAACACTTCTTGAGGAATTCGGGCTTCAGCACATAAGGAAAAGCCCTGGCATAACTCTTTCAGGAGGCGAGAGACGGCGCACCGAGATAGCAAGGTCGCTTGCGCTGAAGCCGAAATTCATCCTTCTTGATGAACCTTTCGCCGGAGTTGACCCGATTGCCGTTGAGGATATTCAGGATATAGTCCGTAAACTGCGGGAAAAGAATATCGGTATACTTATAACCGACCATAATGTTCATGAAACCCTGTCAATAACCGACCGGGCCTACCTGCTCTTCGAGGGCAAAATACTTAAATCGGGCAGCGCCGAAGACCTTGCCGAAGATGAACAGGTAAGGAAGCTATACCTGGGCCAGAATTTCTCACTGATTAGGTAAGGAGCCTCCTTACGGATCAACTTTATTTCAGGTTTTTTTCGGGTTTATGTTTTTTTTAATACCTTTGCGCCTTATTTTGCGGATGTGGCGGAACTGGTAGACGCGCTAGACTTAGGATCTAGTGCCGCAAGGCGTGGGGGTTCGAGTCCCTTCATCCGCACAGATTTGAGCCGCCAAACAACCGGTATGAAGAGGGTAGTTTTGGCGGTTTTTTGACCGGAGCGCCTGCCGGCCTGTCTCTTCGCTTTCTGATTCCCGGCAACGGCAGAAAATTATAGTTTTCGGTCAGCCCTTTAACTATAAAAAAACAATCTCAAATGCAGGTTACAAGAGAGAACAAGGACGATCTTAACGCGATTATCAGGATCCAGGTTGAGAAAAAGGATTATGAAAAAGCTGTAAATGACAAGCTGAAGGACTACAAGCGCAATGCCAACATGCCCGGCTTCAGGCCCGGGATGGTACCCATGGGCATGATAAAGCGGATGTACTACAAACCGGTTCTGCTGGAGGAGATCAACAAGCTCGTTTCCGAACAGCTTACCAAATACATAGACGACGAAAAGCTTAACATCCTTGGAGAACCTCTTTCCAACAAGGATGAGCAGAAGGATGTCGACTTCGACAGCCAGGAAGACTTCGAATTTGTTTTTGATATCGGCCTGGCGCCTGAGGTGGACGCCGAAATGTCAAAAAAGGACAAGCTGACCTATTATAAGATTGATGCCAACAAGAAGCTGATCGACAAACACGCCGACAGCTACGCCAGCCAGTATGGAGAAATGGTTGACGGCGAAGAGGTGCAGGAAGAGGACGTGGTAAAGGGCACCCTCAGCCAGCTTACATCCGAAGGAGAGGTTATTGAAGGCGGTATTACGGTCGAAAATGCCTCGCTCTCGATGAAGGTTGTAAAAGACGAGGAGGTTAAAAAGCAGCTTACCGGGGCGAAAGTGGGAGATGTGCTGCAGATAGACCTCAAAAAGGCTTATCCCAGTGATGCCGAGCTGACACGTCTGCTTAACATAAGCAAGGAGCAGCTTGAGACCGAATCGATGCTTTTCCAGCTGACTATAGAGGAGATCAGCAGGTGGAAAAAGGCGGAGATCAACCAGGAATTCTTTGACAAGGCGTTTGGCGAAGGGGCGGTAACCTCCGAAGAGGAGTTCAGGAACAGGCTCAGGGAGGAGATTGAGAGGGCTTATGCGCAAAACAGTGATTACAAGCTTTTCCTTGACCTTAAGTCAAAAATGACCGGCAAGTTCAAATCAGACCTCCCCGAGGAATTCATCAGGCGCTGGCTGCTTGAATCAAATGAGGGAAAACTTACCGAGGAGGAGCTTGATAAGGATTTTGAAAAAGTTAAAGATAACCTGAAATGGCAGCTTATACAGGATGCCATCATAAAAAAATTCGAGCTCAAGGTTGAGCCCGAGGAGATCGAAGAACTGGCACGGCAGCAGGTTCTCATGCAGTTCAGGCAATACGGAATGGCCAATATACCTGAAGAGCACCTGAATAACTATGCAGCCGAGATGCTTAAAAAGGACCAGGAAAGGAGAAGGCTGTATGAGCAGAGGTTCCAGGAAAAGATTACTCAGCTGGCTAAGGAAACGGTAAAGCTGGAAGAGAAAAAAATCAAGGAAGAAGAGTTTTCAAAACTTTTTGAAGATAAATAGGGCGCGGCAGCCGTCAATATTTTTTAATTTTACATCTGTAACCAATAAATCAGTCATAAATGAGCAAAGAGAAGGACTTCCGCAAATACGCCACCGGGCATCTCGGGATAAGCGGTGCAAGGATTGACAGCTACCAGTCGCTGTTGAACGCATACATATCACCTACCATTATCGAGGAGCGTCAGCTCAACATTGCCACCATGGATGTTTTCTCAAGGCTGATGATGGACAGGATCATATTCCTGGGACTTCCGGTAGACGACTACGTGGCGAATATCGTACAGGCCCAGCTGCTGTACCTGGAGTCATCAGATCCGTCGAAAGACATACAGATCTATATAAACAGTCCTGGAGGCTCCGTGCATGCAGGCCTGGGAATCTATGACACCATGCAGTACATAGGTTCTGACGTTGCCACCATCTGTACAGGGATGGCCGCATCAATGGCCGCCATACTTCTGGCCGCCGGCACCAAAGGAAAACGAAGCGGACTGAAGCATTCGCGCATGATGATACACCAGCCCATGGGCGGCGCCCAGGGCCCGGTATCGGATATCGAGATAACGGTGCGCGAGATCCAGAAGCTCAAGAAGGAGCTTTACGACATCATTGCCTACCACACCGGGAAAACCTACAACCAGGTTGAAAAAGATGCCGACCGCGACTTCTGGATGACCTCCGATGAAGCTAAGAAATACGGCATGATCGACGAGGTCCTGTTAAGGAACGGCAAGAAGGCGAAATAAAGTATAGCCATTATTTTCATATTCAATGAAAATGAATTAGTTTTACATCCCCCCCGCAAGCTGACACACCAACGGGTGGGCGGGTAACATAACATCTTCAAAATGGCTTATTCGAACGAAAAAAAATCGGAAAGATGCTCTTTCTGCGGCAGGACCAAAAAGGAGACCAACCTGCTTATTGCCGGAGTATCCGGACACATATGCGATTCCTGCGCCGAACAGGCCTATGGCATAGTTAAGGAGGAGGTCAAATCAAAGGCCGAACTTGACCTGCAGCACATAAAGCTGCTCAAGCCGATCGAGATAAAGGCCTTTCTCGACCAGTACGTGATCGGGCAGGAAGAGGCCAAGAAGTTCCTTTCGGTGGCCGTTTACAACCACTACAAGAGGCTGATGCAGGGCAACCACAGGGATGATCAGGAAGTGGAGATCGAAAAATCGAACATCATCCTGGTAGGGGAGACAGGCACGGGCAAGACCCTGCTGGCGCGCACCATCGCACGGATGCTTCATGTGCCCTTCACCATCGTCGATGCTACTGTGCTTACCGAAGCGGGATACGTGGGCGAGGATATTGAAAGCATACTGACGAGGCTGCTGCAGGTTTCAGATTACAACGTTGAATCGGCCGAAAGGGGGATAGTTTTTATTGATGAGATAGACAAGATAGCGCGTAAAAGCGACAATCCCTCAATAACACGCGACGTGAGCGGCGAGGGGGTGCAGCAGGGGCTGCTGAAGCTGCTGGAAGGCTCGGTGGTGAACGTCCCGCCGCAGGGCGGCCGAAAGCATCCCGACCAGAAGATGATACCTGTCAATACCAAGAATATACTGTTTATCTGCGGCGGAGCATTCGACGGTATAGAGAAAAAGATTGCCCAAAGGCTGAACACCAAGGTGGTGGGATACACTGCCGCCGTTAAATCCGAGCAGGTTGACCGTGACAATCTTCTCCAGTATATAGCGCCGCAGGATCTCAAGTCATACGGACTTATTCCCGAGATCATCGGGAGGCTGCCGGTGCTCACATTCCTGAACCCTCTCGACAGGTCCACTCTCCGCTCCATTCTTACAGAGCCCAAAAACTCGATGATCAAGCAGTATGTCAAGCTTTTCAAAATGGACGGCATAGACCTGGAGATCGAAGAGGAGGTGCTTGAGTACATTGTCGACAAGGCGATCGAGTTCAAGCTGGGTGCACGGGGGCTGCGCTCAATATGCGAGGCGATAATGATAGACCCGATGTTCGAGATGCCCTCCGGCAAGCACGGCAAACTGCAGATTGACATCAAGTTTGCCCGCGAAAAGATTGAAAAGGTGAATTTCAAGAAGCTCAAGGTGGCCTGACCTGCCGGGGCTTCAGCTATATGGCGTGATCCCGGCCCGAACCCGCCATGCGGCTGTAAACAGTCACTATTATGTACCCTGTCAACCCGAAAAAAAGCCTTGGACAGCACTTTCTGGCAGACAGGAACATAGCTGCAAAGATAACGCGGGCCCTCTCATTCGACGGCTACAAAAACCTTCTCGAAGTAGGGCCCGGAACAGGGGTGCTGACTGAACACCTCCTGGAAAAAAGAGATATCTCGCTGCGCCTGGTTGAGATTGATCCTGAATCGGCCGCATACCTCAAAGAACGGTACCCCGAAACAAAAGGGATGATCGACCAGGAGGATTTCCTAAGGTACACGCTTTCGCGGAAATATACGCAACCGCTTGCCATCATCGGTAACTTCCCCTACAACATCTCAAGCCAGATTTTTTTTAAAATACTTGAAAACAGGCACCTTGTCAAAGAGGTGGTCTGCATGGTTCAAAAGGAGGTTGCCGGCAGGATAGTGGCCCCGCCGGGGTCAAAGACTTACGGCATACTGAGCGTACTGCTGCAGGCCTATTATGATGCCGTGTTGCTGTTCACCGTTCCCCCACAGGTATTCGTTCCCCCTCCGAAAGTAACTTCGGCTGTGATCAGGCTTACGCGGAGGTTAAAGGGGGGAGAAGGGAAAGCAGGCCGGGAGGCAGCTGCCAGGGCAGATGAGAATGCTGCCAGGAAGGCAGATCAGGAGGCAGCCGCCAGGGCAGGTCAGAAGGCAGGCGGGAAGGCAATCCAGGAGGCAGCAGGTTATGCAGAATTACCCTGCAATGAAAAGCTGTTTTTCAGGGTGGTGAAGACGGCCTTTAACCAGAGGCGCAAGATGCTCAGGAATTCACTGGGACCCCTTCTTCTCCCAGGGCATGAAATTACCGGCAACAGCATAAGCCGGCAGGAGATTAATTCGCCTGAGGGGCGCGAAGATGACTGGAAAGGGGTTCGCGGCACTGCCGGGGGACTTCTTTCACATAGGCCGGAACAGCTTACAGTCAACGATTTTGTTACTCTTACCAACTATATTGAAAAGCACCGTGACGGCACAGTTATTTACTAACCTGTAAAACCATATTTTATGCAAGTCGAGATAAGCCGCGATTTTCTTGATCAGTTGAAGGAAAATATCGAGCGCGAAGACAAAGATGCTGTTTATCAGCTTATCAGCGAGATGCATTCGGCCGACATTGCCGAGATTTACCAAATGCTCGAAGCAGATGAGGGCCGGTTCCTGTTTACGGTACTTGACAATGAAACCGCCGCCGATGTTCTGATTGAACTTGACATTGACGAAAGAAAACGGGTCCTTAAGAACCTGCCGAGCGAAATGATCGCAAGGCAGCTCATCGATTATATGGATACCGACGATGCCGCCGACGTGCTCGGCGAACTGTCGGCCGACCGCAAGGATGAGGTGCTTTCAAGGATGGAGGATGTTGAACATGCCGGCGACATAGTTGACCTTCTGTCATACGATGAGGATACCGCGGGGGGGTTAATGGCCAAGGAGCTTATCAAGGTGAACGAAAACTGGAATGTTGTGACCAGCATTAGAGAGATGAGGAAACAGGCTGAAGAGGTTGATGAAGTTTACTTTGTTTATGTTGTTGACGATGCAAACCTGCTTAAGGGACTTCTTTCAATGAAAAAGCTGCTGCTCAGCTCCAGAAACTCATTTATCAGAGATCTTCTTAACACCGACTTTATTTCTGTGCGCACCGATACCCCTTCAGAAGAGGTTTCAAACATCATGCATAAATACGACCTGGTAGCACTGCCTGTTGTAGATCACATAGGTAGGCTTGCAGGAAGGATAACGATTGACGATGTGGTTGATGTGATCAGGGAGGAGGCTGAAAAGGATTACCAGCTTATTGCAGGTATCACAGAAGATATTGAACCTACCGATAAAGTCTGGATACTGACCAGGGCAAGGCTTCCCTGGCTTCTTATAGGCCTTACCGGAGGCATCCTTGTTTCACAGGTGATTGGTGTCTTTGAAGCTGATCTCGGGGTCTATCCCGAGATGGCATTTTTTATGCCGCTGATTGCGGCATCTGCGGGAAACGTAGGTGTGCAGTCCTCTTCAATAGTGGTCCAGGGACTGGCAAACCAGACTATCAAAATATCCGATACCTTCAAAAGGCTGCTCAAGGAGTTCTCTGTAGCATTGCTGAACGGACTGACGCTGGCGCTGATAATGCTTACCTACAACATACTTGTTAAAAGTTCACTTGCTCTCACGATGACAGTAAGCGCAGCCCTGTTATCGGTCATTTTGTTCGCCTCACTTTTCGGAACGGTTGTGCCGCTTGTGCTGGACAAGTTCAAAATAGACCCTGCACTTGCCACCGGGCCCTTCATTACAACAAGCAATGACCTGATGGGACTGATGATCTACTTTTCAATAGGACGTATCCTGTACGGAATATTTTGATAATTAGCAAATTCAGAAAGTGTGGTTGATCGCCTCAACCGGGTTCAGCCGTGATGCTGCATAGGCAGGGGCATAGCCGGCAATTACCCCAATTACAGCCGAGACGAACAGCCCAAGTATTATATTCCCGGCGGTGAGGGTAATGGCAAAATCAGACGCACTGCTTACAAGCACAGTACCTCCGAATATCAGAAGCAACCCGAGGACTCCTCCTGCAAGCGCCAGCAGAACCGATTCATAAAGAAACTGCAAAAGGATGAAGTAATTCTTGGCACCGAGCGATTTCTGAATGCCTATAATGTTGGTCCTCTCCTTTACAGAAACAAACATTATATTTGCAATTCCGAAACCACCAACCAGTATAGAAAATCCTCCTATTATCCATCCTACCAGGTTGATCATTACAAATATCTGGTCCAGGCCCTGGCTGATGGCGCTTACCTGGTTAAGTGCGAAATTATCGTCAGCGGCGGGTGAGAGACGCCTGGCTGATCTAAGTATAAGCCGCAGCTCATCAATGAGCTCCTGGTTTGAAGCATCGGGGAGAGTCTTTACCATTATCATCGGGTTCATCCGGTCAGACCTTATATTGTAGATCGTCCTGGCAAAATTCAGCGGCACAAGCACCAACTCATCAAGGCTGCCTCCGCCTACCATATCCATCCCCTCACGGGCAGCAACCCCTATTACCGTTACCCTCCTTCCCGAGATCTGGATCTCTCTTCCAACAGGGTCAATCCCGTTGAACAGGCGCTGGGATATTTCGTGCCCGATAATGGCAAGATTACGGCCGGCAGCCGATTCAAACGGTGTAAAATACCTGCCGCGTTCAAGTTCAAAATACCTTATGGTTTCAAAATCGTGCGAATTTGCCCATATGCCCGTATTCTCAAGGTAGGTGCTCTCATATCTCACCATTCCTCCGGTTGATACTGAAAATACAACGGCTTCGGCAAACTGAGACCTGCGTCTTATCTCTTCATAATCCCGCAGATCGGGCACAGGGCGGCGCATATAGACCCACCAGGCATAGTCTGCATCAAATGCCCATGGCCATTTCTGAACGTATATGACATTGTCGCCGAGCTGTGCAATGTTTTCCCTGATGTTGCGCTCAAGTGAGTCGACTATGGTAAAAACAGATATTATAGCGAAGATGCCTATTGTAATACCCAGCAGCGACAACAGGGTCCGAAGCTTGTTAACCAATACATTGCTGTAAGCAAAGATAAAGCTCTCCTTAAGTAACTTTAACAATATCATGTTGTTATGAGTCTTCCCCCATTGTGAAAAAAATATTAAGCCGTTAAAAGTTTCCGGACAACAAACTTAGTTAATTTTCCAGTATTTCGTTGTATTATGGTAAAACTTAACTGACTGTTTTGGTTAAATATTTTTAAAACTTGCAGATATTGCGGGATTGTTAGTTTTAAAGGTTTTTGCCCGATTGCACATGTAAAATATTTAACTTTTTATATAACTTTGCATAAAGAAATTAAACACCTGTCTATGAGTGCCTTAAGAAAAATATCCTCAGCTTTTATTTCGGTATGGCATAAAGAAAACCTCGATAAGATAACCGGGGCGCTGAATAATCTTGGTATACAGATATATTCAACCGGCGGAACGGCCGGTTACATCGAAAAGAGCAATGTGCCGGTAATCCGCGTGGAGAGTATTACAGGTTACCCGTCAATCCTGGGCGGCAGGGTCAAGACACTCCACCCCAAAGTATTCGGGGGCATACTTGCACGCCGTAACATCGGTTCCGACATCAAGGAACTTGAAGAATTCGGCATACCGCCTGTGGACCTGGTGGTAACCGACCTCTACCCTTTTGAGGATACGGTCACACAAGGGGCACCCGATCAGGAAATTATAGAAAAGATAGACATCGGGGGTATTGCCCTGATAAGGGCTGCTGCAAAAAATTTCAATGATGTACTGATCATCCCGTCAAGGGACCACTACCCCGCACTTCTCGAAATCCTTCTAAAGGGGGAAGGAAGCTCCACACTTGAAGAGAGGATGGAGATGGCCGGCGAGGCCTTCAGGATCTCCTCTTCGTACGATACCGCAATATATTCATGGTTTACCGGCAAGGATAGCAGCACCTTCACGCCGGTTTTCAGAAACGGCCGTAAGCTCAGGTACGGTGAGAATCCCCACCAGAACGCAGTGTACTACCTGGAAGGTGAATTCCCGTTCAGGCAGCTGCATGGCAAGGAGATCTCCTACAACAACCTGCTTGATATCGATGCCGCCTGCCAGCTCATAGCCGAGTTCGACGAAACAACATTCGCGATACTAAAGCATAACAATGCTTGCGGACTGGCTTCTGCGGATATTCTGCGCAATGCCTATACCGCCGCACTTGCCGGAGACCCGGTATCGGCATTCGGCGGTGTGCTGGTGGCCAACCGTAAGATAGACGAGGATACAGCAACAGAAATGAACAAGCTGTTTTTTGAGGTGGCCATAGCCCCGGAATACAGTAACGGCGCCCTGGGAGTTCTGAAGAGCAAAAAGAACAGGATAATACTGGTAAGTGAAAACGTCAGCCTGCCAGACCGGCTCATAAGGAGTGTTACAGGCGGCTTACTTGTACAGGACAGGGATACGCACACCGAATCGGAATCAGGCATTGAAGTTGTCACGCAGACCTCGCCCGACCGGAGAGAAACTACAGACCTTCTGTTTGCAAATAAGATAGTAAAGCATACGAAATCGAATGCGATAGTGCTGGCAAAGGACAAACAGCTTATTGGAAGCGGAGGGGGACAAACATCCCGCGTGGATGCACTGAAACAGGCAATTGAAAAGGCCGTGGAAGGCGGATTTGACCTTAACGGAGCAGTGATGGCGTCAGATGCCTTCTTCCCTTTTGCCGATTCGGTCGAAATAGCCGGGAAGGCGGGCATAACAGCCGTAATTCAGCCAGGTGGCTCGGTAAGGGACAAAGCCTCGATCGACTTCTGCAATGATAACGGCATGAAGATGGTCTTTACAGGTATAAGGCACTTCCGGCATTAGCCTGATGAGCTACCGGTGCACCTGACCAGTGGCGGGCCTATTATCACCGCCTCTGTATAATGTCAATAAAGTATGGTTATCAATTTAAAGCAATCTAACACAAACATTAAAAACAAAACATGGGCCTATTTTCATTTTTAACGCAGGAACTGGCTATAGACCTTGGTACTGCAAACACCATCATCATCCATAATGATAAAATTGTTGTTGATGAACCTTCAATAGTTGCGATTGACCAGAAAACAGGCAAATTGATCGCAATTGGCGAAAAAGCTCGTCAGATGCACGGAAAAACACATGAGAACATTAAGACTATCCGTCCGCTGAGAGACGGTGTAATAGCCGATTTCAACGCCGCAGAGCAGATGATCAGGGGAATGATAAAAATTATCAACAGCAAGCCTAAACTTTTCAGTCCCTCACTCAGGATGGTGGTTTGCATTCCTTCAGGCAGCACCGAGGTTGAGGTAAGGGCTGTGCGCGACTCATCCGAACATGCCGGAGGGCGGGATGTGTTCCTGATATACGAGCCCATGGCCGCTTCGATAGGGATAGGAGTTGACGTTGAAGCCCCTGATGGCAGCATGATAGTCGACATCGGAGGCGGTACAACAGAAATTGCGGTAATTGCCCTGGGCGGAATAGTATGCAACAAATCAATAAGGGTTGCAGGTGACGGTTTTACCAGTGACATACAGTCATACATGAGGCACCAGCACAACATAAAAATAGGCGAGCGCACTGCCGAAGATATTAAAATAAACGTCGGCTCTGCACTGCCGGATCTTGAGGATGCACCACCCGACTATATTGTCAGGGGGCCAAACCTGATGACTGCCATGCCCGTTGAAATACCTGTCTCCTACCAGGAAATTGCCCACTGTCTTGACAAATCAATATCGAAAATTGAATCGGCTATACTGAATGTTCTGGAACAGACCCCTCCTGAGCTATACGCTGACATAGTGAACCGGGGAATAAACATGGCAGGCGGGGGAGCATTGCTACGGGGATTTTCCAGGAGATTGACAGACAAAATAAATATCCCTTTTCATATTGCAGAAGACCCTCTTCACGCAGTTGCCAGAGGGACCGCGATTGCTTTGAAAAATGCAGATAAGTTTTCTTTCCTGATGAGATAAAATGAGAGAGGCCGGTAATGCAGAACCTGATAAGATTCATACTGAGAAACCATTTTTTGCTGCTTTTCATTTTGCTTGAAATAGTTGCCCTTGTACTGGTTTTTCAGAACAATTATTATCAGAGCGCCATTGTTTTCAACATCTCAAGAAACGTAAGCGGGTATATCAATACTAAAACATATTCGGTAAGGCAATACCTGAGCCTTCGGGAGGCAAACACTGCCCTACATGAAGAGAATCGCCTGCTGAGGAACGAATTGTTCTCATCATACAAATCACAGGTCCCTCCTGCCTCCGAGGCAGAATTTGACCAAATATGGGAAAGGCGTTACGATTACATACCTGCAAGGGTTATTGCCAATTCTGTTAATAAACAGCATAATTTTCTGTCGCTTGACAAAGGTGCAGTCCACGGTGTTGAAACGGACATGGCGGTTGTTTCGGGAAATGGAGTAGTTGGCATTGTTACAGGGGTTTCTGAAAACTTCTCAACAGTTATCCCGCTGTTGAACGTAGACCTGAGGATAAGCTCCAAACTCAAAGATACGGGCTATTTCGGCTCCCTGTACTGGGACGGCATGGATCCGGAAATGGCGACACTGACAGACATCCCTCACCACGTAATCCTTAACAGAGGCGATTCCATAGTTACCTCAGGGTTCTCTGCCATTTTTCCGGAGGGAATAATGGTGGGAACAATAACCGACTTCGAGATTTACGGCGGCAACTTCTGGTCGGTTACCGTCAATCTTTCAACCGATTTCAGGAAGCTGAACCAGGTATACGTGATCCGGGACCTTTTAAGGAAGGAACTACTTGAACTGGAAAGATCTGCAGGATATGATTAAGATATTGCTTCGTAACATATTACGCATCATCGTGCTGGTTTCTTTCCAGGTGTTCATACTAAACAACGTCCAGTTCAGCGGTTATGTAAACCCCTATTTTTATATCCTGTTTATTATATTGCTGCCTTTTGAGACCCCCGGGTGGCTGCTGCTCAGCCTGAGCTTCGTGCTGGGATTGTCAATTGACCTTTTTTCAAACACTCCGGGACTGCATGCTTCGGCAACAGTGTTCATGGCCTTCATAAGGCCTGCGGTACTGGGTTATTTTGCCCCGAGGGATGGTTACATGCCGGGCACCTTTCCCAGAATATACTATTATGGTTTTTCATGGTTTTTTCAATATTCGGCAATCCTTATACTTGCACACCATTTTTTCCTGTTTTATATTGAGGTGTTCAGATTTACCGATTTTTTTCACACATTTACAAGGGCTATTCTAAGCAGTGCTTTTACCCTATTGCTGGTGCTTATAAGCCAGTACTTTATTTACCGGAAGTAACACAGACTGATTTGCCTGAATTGTAATTAATAGCTATTTCAATTGATACCAGCATCAACCTTCGGCAGATTAAATAACAAAAAATGAAGGACCACTTTTCTGACAGAAAGTATATTATCGGGGCAATGATAATGTTGCCTGTGCTGTTTTTCATTATCAGGTTATTCATACTCCAGGTACTGGACCCCTCCTACCAGCTCAGCGCCAGCAGCAATGTTCTGAGAAATGTGACTCAGTATCCGTCACGGGGACTTATCTATGACAGGACCGGCGAGCTGCTTGTATACAATGAGCCGGCATATGATCTGATGGTTGTACCTGCGCAACTTGCCCCTTTTGACACTGCCGAATTCTGCTCCATTCTTGAAATAGACAAAGAATATGTTGACACCGAAATTGCCAGAGCAAGAGAATATTCACGGTTCCGGTCATCGGTATTCCTGAAGC
Source organism: Bacteroidales bacterium (assembly GCA_007133565.1). GTDB lineage: Bacteria > Bacteroidota > Bacteroidia > Bacteroidales > PUMT01 > PXAP01. The sequence continues at coordinate 20,960 of SLMM01000036.1, read as the reverse complement.
AGATATCGGCACTTACATATGCCGTGCTGCAGGAGAAGATGTACAAGTTTCCCGGTTTCTATGTGCAACCGCGTACTCTCAGAAAATATCCGAAAGATATTGCTGCCCATATACTAGGCTATGTGGGCGAGGTTGACAGGAGAATGATTGAGGAGAACCCCGGTTATGTGATGGGCGACTATATAGGTATTACTGGTGTTGAAAAGACATACGAGGAGGAGCTCAGCGGAGAGAAAGGCGTCAGCAGGTTCCTGGTTGATGTACATAACCGCGTAATGGGCTCATACCAGGACGGTCGGTTTGATGCACCGGCGGTGGTTGGAAATGATATAACACTGTCGCTCGACGCATCTCTTCAGGCCTACGGCGAAAAACTCATGCAGAACAAAATAGGCAGTATCGTGGCAATTGAACCGTCAACAGGAGAGATATTGTCGCTGGTGTCTACTCCTACGTACCACCCTGAACTGCTGGTAGGCAGGGTGCGCACCAGGAATTTCAGACAACTCTCCTCTGATACCCTTAACCCTCTTTTTAACCGGGCGCTGATGGCCCACTATCCTGCCGGATCGACATTTAAGATTGTTAACGGACTGATTGCGCTGCAGGAGGGAATTATTGACGACGTCACCAGCCAGACATGCCCCGGCCATTATACGGTTGGCCGTCTCACAATCCGCTGCCGTCACCATGTAACGCCTGTAGCCATGGCGGCAGCAATACAGGTTTCATGTAACACATACTTCTGTCATATATTCAGAGACCTGCTCGACCATCCCAAATACGGCTCGGTAACCGCCGGTTTCAACGTATGGCGTGATCACGTCAGGTCATTCGGGCTTGGAGAGAGACTTGATGCCGATTTTCCCAATGAGCTGAGGGGTTTTGTTCCACCGGCAACCTATTATGACCGTTTTTACGGAGAAAACAGGTGGCGGTCCCTTCAGGTTGTCTCCCTGGCACTTGGACAGGGAGAATTGTCGGTTACTCCGATACAGATGGCCAACATAACAGCAGCGATTGCAAACCGCGGCTTTTACATCACCCCTCACATACTTAAGGATGTTGCCAACTCTGACATTGATCCTGAATTCAGGGAAAAAAAATATACAACAATCGACTCAATCTGGTTTGAGCCTGTAATTGAAGGGATGTACAGGGCTGTTCACGGCCCGGACGGAGGAACAGCGCGTATAGCGCAGGTCCAGGGACTTGATATATGCGGGAAAACAGGAACTGCAGAAAACCCCCATGGTGATGACCATTCGGTGTTCTTAGCATTCGCCCCTCGAAACAACCCTCAGATTGCTATAGCCGTATATGTTGAAAATGCAGGGTTCGGGGCAACAATGGCTGCCCCGATAGCAAGCCTGATGATAGAAAAGTACCTTAACGGCGAAATAGCAGGCAACAGAAAATGGCTGGAGCAGAGGATGCTCGAGGCAGATTTTATAAACCGGTTAGTTGCAGATGCAGATGAACAGGAGAATTAACATATGGCGAAATCTCGACTGGCTTACAGTCATAGTCTGGCTGGTCCTCCTTATTATCGGCTGGATCAGCATTTACTCGGCCGTTTACGATGATGCCCACAGCAGTATTTTCGATACCTCCCAGCGCTACGGCAAACAACTTATCTGGATGATCGCTGCAGTGGTAATTGCCTTTTCGGTAATTCTTACCGACAATAAGCTTTTTCTCTTCTTCTCCTATTTCTTCTATGGTTTTACTATTCTGCTGCTTATTGCTGTCCTTTTTTTCGGGACCGAGGTAAACTCCTCACAGTCATGGTTCCAGTTTGGAGGGATACAGATACAGCCTGCCGAGTTTGCAAAGCTTGCAACAGCTCTTGCCCTGGCGCAATTCCTCAGCAATACAAAAAGAAAGATACATGACCCAAAAGTTCTTGTGAACACCTCATTCATTATCCTGCTGCCGGTGATGCTCATCCTGCTCCAGCCTGACGTCGGATCATCGCTGGTGTTCTTCTCATTCCTGCTCGTGCTTTATCGCGAAGGACTTACCGGATGGGTTTTATTTTTCTTTATCCTTTTCTGCGTTCTTTCTGTGCTTGCACTGCTGATGAACGAGATCAACATGCTTGCTTTGCTGGTGCTGACCTCCTTTGCCGCTATTGTCACAGTTCTGCGCAATGCGAAACTTACCATAAGGGGATTGCTGATCTTCGCCGCCGTGGCCGGAATTGTAATTCTCTTCTTCAGGCTTGCCGGGACGGATATAATCGTCGACCTGCAGCTTGTCATAGCCGCAGCCGCGGCTTCGCTTGTCCTTTTCATTATCTCGGCTATCGGCAGGATAAGTAACGCTCCGCTGGTACTGGGGTTCCTTTTCACAGCGATAATATACACCTATTCGGTTGACTATGTATTTGACAATGTGCTTATGCCTCACCAGAGGAGCCGCATCAACATTGTGCTCGGGTTTGAGGATGACCCGCTGGGACAAAGCTATAATATTAACCAGTCAAAAATAGCAATAGGCAGCGGTGGGCTTACTGGCAGAGGATTCCTGCAGGGCACGCAGACAAAATTCAATTTCGTGCCGGAACAGAGCACCGATTTTATCTTCTGTACAATTGGCGAAGAATGGGGTTTCACGGGATCACTCGTGTTGCTGGCCCTGTTTGTGCTGTTGCTGCTAAGGCTGCTTTACATTGCCGAGCGGCAAAGATCATCCTATGCCCGGATCTACGGATATTCGGTCATTGCAATCTTTTTCACGCACCTTGTGGTCAATATCGGCATGACAATAGGGGTTGTACCTGTTATAGGCATACCACTGCCTTTCATCAGTTACGGTGGCTCCTCGCTATGGGCATTCACTATCATGCTGTTCATTCTTCTCAGGTTTGATGCAGCAAGGATGGAGTTCCTGAGATAATCACCTGCAGCACCAGCCGGACCGCCCGGCGAAATTATAAAAGGCTCCCAGGTTATGTGGCCTCCTGTTCGGTTATACAAAACTGGGAGAGTGAAACTCGCTGACCGACACATCATGCTTCTGCTCAACGTATGCTACAAGCTGCGGGAAATATTCCATAAAATCATCCCTGAAAAGATGGTAGTTCTTGCGAAGCTCGGCAATTGCAAAAGGTGTTTCATTAGGTAGCGAGGTACGCCTGGTCATCCTCCTGAGCACGCCTTCGATTCCCTCGATGCTGGTATACGATTCGAGCCAGTTGTTTATGATGAAGAAGGGGAGAAAGGTCTTGATCTCATTGGGCAGTATAAAGTAGTTGCTTACCAGAACCTCATACATATGGACAACATACTGGGGCAACGGATGTTTTGAGAACAGGCCCCACTCGCTGGCCAGAAAATGGTCGTAGAATATATCGACTATAACGCCCGAATAGCGTCTGAATCGCTTTTTCAGGTGCATTTTGCTCTTGTTGACAACAGGGTGTGCATCGGTAAAGCTGTCAATTTTCCTGTGCAGGATTATTCCCTTGCGCACAAGTTCGGGATATTTTTCATAATTTCTGCCTTTAACATAATCGCCTATGAAGTTCCCGACCTTTATGTCGTCAGAACTTCCCGAGAGGTATATGTGAGCCAGAAAATTCAATTTCCCTGATTGATAAATAGTTGATATCCGTTCAATAATTCCACTAAAGATAATGATAAAACAGTGAAACAATTAAACACGCAGGTATGTTTTTGAACTTTTTTGAAAATTATTCGGTAAAAATATTCTGCCTGATGATAAAATATGCCCATTTGATGGTATACAGCATATTGAAAGATTAACTGTTGATAATCTGAAAAAATTATCTTTACAATTATTTAATTAAAATCTGTTTTATGTCAAGGAAAAACGTAATCATAATAGGTGCAGCCGGAAGAGACTTTCATAACTTCAATACCTTTTACCGCGACAATGAAGATTATAACGTCGTGGCATTTACAGCAACCCAGATACCCGGAATTGAAAGCAGAAAATACCCGGCTGAACTTGCCGGGGCGAATTACCCTGAAGGAATCCCGATTTACCCGCAGTATGAGCTGGCCCAACTGATACCTGAACTTAACGCACATATATGCACCTTTTCTTATTCGGATATCTCATACCAGGAGGTCATGTCGGTGAGTGCCATTGTTAATGCAGCGGGAGCTGACTTTCTTATGCTCGGCCCTGCACATACGCAGATAAAGAGCAAAAAGACGGTAATCGCAGTAGGTGCAGTCAGGACAGGTTGCGGTAAAAGCAAAACATCGGGAAAAATTGTCAGAATCCTGAATGGCCGGGGCATTAAGGTAGTAGCCATAAGGCACCCGATGCCGTATGGAGACCTGGAACTTCAAAAAGTACAACGGTATGAGACGATCGAAGACATGGAAAAAAACAATTGCACCATTGAAGAGATGGAAGAATATGAGCATTATGTAACAAACGGGAATGTTATATATTCAGGTGCCGATTATCAGGCCATACTTAATGAGGCAGAAAAAGAGGCTGATATAATATTGTGGGACGGAGGCAACAATGACTTTCCGTTTATCAGGCCGGACCTGATGATCACGGTCACCGATCCGCACAGGGCCGGTCACGAGCTCAGCTATTACCCCGGCGAAGTGAATCTCAGAAGGGCAGATATTGTAGTGATAAACAAAATAGACAGTGCAAGCCCAGATAATGTCCAGATCCTTCGGGAAAACATCCGGAAGGTAAACCCGGATGCTGTCGTGGTTGATGCCGCTTACCCCATATTGGCATCTGACCCTGAGGTGATTAGGGGAAAAAGAGTGCTTGTAATCGAAGATGGGCCGACAACTACCCACGGTAATATGAAAGTGGGGCCCGGTATATTCGCTGCAAGAAAGTTCGGTGCCGGTCAGCTTGTTGATCCCAGGCCCTACCTGGTTGGCAGGCTGAAGGAGACTTTTGAAACATATCCGGGTATCGGCACCCTTCTGCCGGCTATGGGATACGGCAAGGAACAGATAAAGGACCTTGAGCAGACCATTAACAATACAGACTGTGACGCCGTAATAATAGCAACCCCGATAGACCTGGGAAGGATAGTCAGGATAAACAAACCGGCAACCAAAGTGAATTATGACCTGCAGGAGATCGGTAAGCCTGACCTGGATGACCTGATAGGGAGTTTTCTTGAAAGGAAAGGTATTACCGGCAGGATATAAATCCCCGAAAGGGAAATAAAATTTTTAATGTAACAGGGATCACCGGCAAAATGAAGATCAAAAATGTAGTTGTTGGAAAAAGGAGTAGTAATAAAAACAACCGGTAGCTGGCACACGGTACTTGATGAAAACAAAGAAGCAGTGCCATGTAAGATAAAAGGGAAGCTGCGCACCAGCGGCATACGCAGCACCAACCCGGTGGCAGTGGGAGACAATGTTATGTTCTACCGGCTTGAAAATGAAAATGCCGGGGTAATAACCGAAATACTCGACAGGAAAAACTACATCATACGTAAAGCTTCAAAGCTGTCGAAAGAGGTCCATGTGCTCGCCGCGAACCTCGACCAGGCATTCCTGATGATCTCGCTTACACTGCCAAGGACAACGCTCAGGTTTATTGACAGGTTCCTGGCCACGTGCGAAGCTTATGAAATTCCGGCGGTTATTGTTTTTAATAAAACAGACCTTTATGATGAAGAGCTTACAGACGAAATGGAGGAGCTGGCAGGTATGTACGGGCAAATAGGCTATGAATCGGTCATGACATCAGCTGTTGAGAGAAGGGGGCTTGATGAGCTTGCCTCCAGAATGAAAGGCCGGACCAGCCTGCTGGCAGGTAATTCAGGAGTGGGCAAATCGTCTGTAATAAACGCGATTGACCCGGCCCTTAACCTCAAAACAAGGCCTGTTTCAGAACTTCACAAGACAGGGAGGCATACAACAACATTTTCAGAAATGTTTGAGCTGGCAACAGGTGGCTTCATCATAGACACCCCCGGAATAAAAGGTTTCGGGATAATAAAAATGGATAAGGACGAGCTTTCCCACTTCTTTCCCGAAATTTTTGCTCTTTCAGAGAACTGCCGGTATTATAACTGCCTCCACACAAACGAACCCGGCTGCGCAGTAAAGCAAGCCGCAGAAGAAGGCAAACTCGCGATGAGCCGGTATGAAAGCTACCTGAGCCTTTACTACGACGACACCGGTAAATACCGGACAACCCGCTACTGAACCGCCCGCTTTTGTTTTTTATTATTATTTTTTAACTTGCCGGATCATTAGTGCCACTAAATGAGAAAAATCTACTTTTTGCTTTCAGTTATTTTCCTGGTGCTTGTTGCCGCAAACATCTATTACTACCTGAACATTTACAGGCAGCAGGTCAATTTCCAGGAGAACATGCTGGTTCGTCAGACCGAAATATGCAGCTGGGAGATTGAGCAGCATGTTTCTAATTTCATGAATGAACTCAATTACATCCTGTTTACGGAAGATATGTCGGAGTTCTTCCGCGATCCGGCCATAAGGGAAAGCAGCATCAGGAAAATGGAGGTGTTCTTTTCCAAATATCTGCAGCTTATAACCAGTATTTCTCTATATGACGACGAAAATAATGCCTTCAGTATATTCAAAGACAGGAACAATAATCTGATTACTGATATATACCGCTCGAGGTTGCAGCGCGAGCTGTACGATATTGAAAGCATGGATGACTACGATGATGAATCGGTTTTCGTACTGCCCGCTTTCAGGGACAACAGGGTTGCGGCCAACCTGGTTATCAGAATTGATGCAAAAAGATATATCGGGTCAGTATTTTCCAATTTTCATATTGAGAATATTCTCTGGCAATGGATCATCAACAGGGAGGGTGAAACTGTATTCAGCAATTTTGTTTCAGGCGTACCGAATATGACCTCCTCCCGGCTGATTGCAGAGAAATGGCCGGAAGACGGAAACGCAAAGACACTTATCCACAAGATTGAAGAGCCCGGGTTATCACGCAGAGTGATCTCAGCCTGGTACCCGGTAAAAATATTGCACAGGGAAATGCTTGTAGTTTTCTCTCTCGACACCAGCATTGTGATCTCCTATATAATTAACAGCATACTGACCATAGCCGCAGCAACTTTTATAGTGCTGGTCATCCTGATATTGTTTTTTCTCTGGTTCATAAGGAATGAGAGAAGGGAAAAACAAAAGTCGCGCGATTCGGAACAGTCCTTAAAACAGTTGTTCGAATCCCTTCCGGTGGGAATAATCATCAAGGCAACCGACAACAGGGTAAGAATGATCAACAGCACCGCAACAGAGATCCTGGGGATAGAAAACCCGGAAATGGTCATAGGCAAGGATTTTTCAAACATGTTCTTTCTCCACAGGAATTACGCAGGCAACAAGTCCCACGACCGGGAAGAAAGAACCAATGAGTATGTCTATTACGATTCGGATGAAAACGAGGTAATACTCTATAAAAGGGAGATCCCGGCCAGGTTTATGGGAGAAAAGGTATTTGTCGATGCGTTTGTCAACATAAGCCCGATCGAACAGGCCCGCAAAAACGAGTACCTTTTCGGAGAGGCAAAAACGGAGTTCCTGAAAAGGATAAGCCATGACATACGTAACCCCCTGAATGGTATACTTCACATGGCCGCCACACTTGAGGAAGAGATGAAGCCCGGTTCTGCGGAGCATGAAAAAACCGATATCATAAAGCGCTGCTGCGAAGATATTTTGCTGGTAGTTAACGACATTATGGACTTTTCCAGTTTTGAAGATAACAAAACATTAGTTGAAGAGATACCTTTTGCCCTCCATGAGGAGATTGACCTGGCAGTCAGGCCTGTCAGGACAAAGGCGCAGGAGAAGGGCCTGAAACTTAAAACAAGAATTGCCGAGAATATACCAAAAAACCTTATAGGCGACCCTTTCCACCTCCGCCAGGTAATTACAAACCTGCTGAGTAATTCGCTAAAATACACCCGTGAGGGGGAGATCCGGCTGATTTTTGAAACAGCTAAACAGAAGGGAGGCAATATAACTCTCAGAGTCAAAATTGAAGATACCGGTACCGGAATACCGGCCGGGATGGTTGATGCATTCAACAACAAGGAGAAGTTGCCGGATAATTTTTCTTCGGGAAATTTCGGGCTTAATAAGACCCGCCAGCTTGTCAGGCTGATGAAGGGCGACATGAGAATTGAAAGCCCCCTGAGCAGCAGGGCACCTAAAGGATGGCCGGGCACCCGGGTAATATTCACAATTCAGGTTTATTCGAACGAAATATCGGCAAAGAAACTGCGCATCGACCATATCAAAAACTACAAGGACATCCGTGCACTGGTGCTGTCCGAACCGGGTGAAGCCAAGCCCGGGATTAACGAAATGTTGCGCAAAATGGAAATTTCGTGTGAAACCACCGTATTTAACGAAACGACTATTGATGTCCTCAAAAATACCGGAGACGATCCGCGCCAGGACTATTCCATAATCGTAATTGTCGATTCCGAAAAGAGCAATGGCTTTTCCATTACCCGAAAACTTCACGAAAACCGTCTCGATGAAAAATACCTGATCATAATTATCAGTTCTGTCAACAAACCGGGCAATTTCATTAAAAGCAGGCGTTTCGGGGCTGACCATTACCTGATAGAACCTTACGATGCCTCAGAAATCTTCGATATAATTCAGAACAACTTCCTCCATGTAGCAATACCCTCGGCAAAGACTCCGCACTCCAAAAAGACAAAACCGGGACTGAATATACTTGTAGCCGAAGACAACCATGTTAACCAGATTGTGGCACAATCACTTTTTAAAAGCATTGGCTATGACGTAGATCTTGCATCCAATGGTAAAGAGGCGGTCGATAAGGTCAGGCAGAAGGATTACGACATTGTATTCATGGATATAAACATGCCCGAAAAAAACGGGCTGGATGCAACTTACGACATCAGGAAACTGGGATACAGGATGCCTATAGTGGCCATGACGGCAAATGCATCCGAAACCGACAAAACAGAGGCAATCGGGGCGGGAATGAACGATTTTGTCCCCAAGCCGGTCCGCATAGAGCTTCTGAAGAACATCCTCATCAAAAATTTCTCGGACGAAGGGAAGTAAAATCCCAATTATTGACTTATTTGGCCGGTTTGCCTATTTTTGTAACCAGGTGTCACTTAAAACAGAATTCCCATGAACCATACGGAGGACCAGATCATAAAGACTGCCGGCAGTATAACCAAGGAGGAATACCTGGTGAATGTTGAGCACAACATCATGACAAATACCCTTGTGCTTGAAAGCTCCCATCCCTTCCCGGGCTATCATGGCAGCAACCTTCCCGAGAATCCTGTCCCCAACAGCATATACCTTGTTACGGCACGCCGTTATGACGGTGAGGAGCTTCTCCGGAAAGGGAAAAAGGTAAAGGGCATGTTCCCTGAGGGATCGGATATAAGCTACGGTGAAGTAAGCTTTCGCGGAAGTGAATACCAGTTCATACGGGCACGTGGACTTGATTGCTTCGGCTGCATCCCCAAACTGCAGGAAGTTCTTTCTGCAGAAGGTATTGAGTTTATGAAGAAAAAGAAATTCACTGGTGATGCACTTATTAAGCTCAGAAAATATTTTCCCCTTGAGAGGATCGATGATCACATTTTCAAGGACCAGAGTGAACCCAGAATGCACTATTTTGAGATCCCCTATAAACCCGAATGGGACTTTTTCAAGAAAATCACCTACTATATCAGAGGCAACATAGAAAACTACTCTTATGACGCGGCACTGGGGGCGCTGTATCTCAGAGACATAATCGATGTAGTGCGTATCTACGGCATAGACCTTACACTTGAGCAGATGCAGTTCATAAGGAAGAAATACCTTTATGAGCTTGCACATCCCGACCACCTTCAATAGATCAGCGGGAAACTACAAGATAAAGCTTGTCAGACCGTCGTACAACCCGGGGCGTTTTGAATGCCAGGCTGTTCCCCCTGCCAACTTCGGCAGCCGGTCCGTTATCGTCCCGCATCCCTTTGATCTCCATCTCTATCACTCCGGTGGTCGGGCCAATGATCAATATCCTGTCGCCCTCCTTCACAGTATCGTTTTCGACGAGGAATTCCGCTACGCCGTGCCTGGCATAATAGTTCGTTGCCTTGCCGGCATAAGTCTTTCTGGCTTTGGCTTTTGACCCGTAGACATGGCTCCACTCGCCGAGTTGCCGGCCAAGGTACCAGCCATCCCAGAATCCCCGGTTAAAGACAGTTTCAAGACGCTCCCTCCACCCTGCAATTCTTTCCTCATTATAAGTACCGTCAAAAACAGCATCAAGGGCTTCGGTATAGCATTCGGTAACTGTCTTGACATATTCGGGCGAACGGGCCCTGCCCTCAATCTTCAGTATTTCTGCTCCGGAATCAACAATCTTGTTAAGGAAATGGATTGTACAGAGATCTTTGGGCGACATTATATACTCATTATCTATTTTAAGCTGCCGGCCGCTTTCCTTTTCAGTAACTGTATAAGCCCTCCGGCATATCTGAAGGCACGAACCCCTGTTTGCCGAAAGCGCGGCTTCATGGAGGCTCAGATAGCATTTGCCGGATACTGCCATACAGAGTGCACCGTGTATGAACATCTCAAGCCTGACCCTTTCACCTGTAGGCCCTGTTATGTTATCCCTTTCAATCGCCCGGGCAATATTGCTGACCTGGTTGAGGTTGAGCTCCCTTGCCAGTACTATTACCGATGCATACCGTGAGAAGAACCTTACCGCCTCACTGTTCCCGATATTGAGCTGGGTTGAGAGGTGGAGCTCCATACCAATGGCATGTGCATATTCCATGGCAGCAACATCACTTACAATTAGTGCAGAAATGCCATGTTTCTTCGCCTCTGTCACCATTTCTCTCATTGCCCCATGGTCTTCATCATAAATAAGGGTATTAAGCGTCAGGCACGATTTAACAGCTTTTTCCCGGCACAATGAGGCTATCGTTCCAAGGTCATCAATGGAAAAATTGCCGCTGGAGCGCGACCGCATGTTAAGGCTGCCGATCCCGAAATAGACCGCCCCGGCTCCGGCATCCAAGGCCGCCTGCAGTGACTCGAAAGAGCCTGCCGGTGACATTAAAGTAATATCTTCCCTCTTTTTACCGCCAATCGTTTTTGCCATGGTCAATTGTTATTATCCTGCCGGGCTGCGCCCTTCAGGACTATCCTCATCGTTGTCCCGTTGTTCAATGATGAATTCAGGACAAAGATCCTGCCCCCGTGGTACTCTTCAATGATCCTCTTCGAAAGCGAAAGACCGAGACCCCATCCATTGCGTCGGGTGGTGTAACCGGGCTTGAATATGGTTTTAAACCTTCCCCTCGGTATGCCCCTGCCGGTATCGGCAATGTCTATGGTAACCCTGTTACCGGCAACGCTGACCGATATCCTGACAATCCCTTCACCTTCTATTGCATCCAAAGCATTTTTACATAAATTTTCTATTACCCAATCAAACAGGGGCACATTCAAAGGTGCCAAAATCCGGGCCGACCTGTTATAATCCCGCTCGATTGATATAGTCCTTGGAGTCCGTATTCTCAGATAATCGACGGTATTGTCAATTACTTCAATTATATCGGCAGGTGAAAGCACCGGCCTGGAACCTATCTTTGAAAACCTGGCAGTAATCTTTTCAAGCCGGCTGATATCCTTTTCAAGTTCGGCAAGCATGTCGTTTTCATAACCCTTTTCCTTCATCAGCTCAAGCCAGGCCATAAGCGAAGAGGTGGGAGTCCCAAGCTGATGGGCCGTCTCTTTTGACATGCCCAGCCATACCTGGTTTTGCTCCGCCTTACGTGAAATACTGAAGGCATAATAGGCGATTAAAAGGTACAGGAAGATAACCAGCAGCTGAATCCAGGGATACCAGACCAGCCATACCAGCAGCCTGGAATCCTTGTAGTAAATGAATTGCCTTACACCATCCTCAAACTCGATAATGATCGGCTCATTTTTGTTCCTCATCGATTCAAGCTGCCTCTGAAGGTATTCTTCATTCCCGGTACGGGCAGGATTAAGGTTCCGGTGCTCAAGGATCTCACCATTTTCTGCGGCAACAATCACCGGAACAGTCTCATTGCCTTCGATAACCCTGAGAAAAAAAGTGAAATCCGGATAATCAGTTTCAGTATCGGCAATAATTCTTGTAGCCTCTGCCCACAGCTCCATCTTCTTTCTCTCCTCATGTGCCAGATTCTTTACCAGGTTGTCGGTCACCAGCAAAGAGGTGACCCCTATAATTACCGCCAGCGTAAACAGGCCGAGTTTCCACTTCTGTTTTTTCAGATAAATTTGCATTGCACTAATTGTAATGGTGCCATCCGACAGGTATGCAGGGGCAACAGGTCATCTGCGGCGCCTTTCGCCCGGTAAAGGGCCTGAGGGTTTCTCCTCTTCGTCCCATATTACACGGAAACGCACCTGGTTATCCCGCTGCCCCGCAGGTGTGACTGATTCGGGTGCGGAAGCCCCTTCCTGTTTTGTATCCTCCTCATCCCACACTATCCTGAACCCGGATCCGGCGGGAGCCGCAGCATCAACTGGTTCGCCACCATCCTCCTCCCGGCTGAACCATCCGAACTCCTCGTTGAGGATCTGCCTGAGCACATTCCTTTCGTTTGCCAGATTCTCCCGTATCATATCACGTACTGCACGATGATCAAAAGCGACCCTGTAATCGTCAGGTGTGCCTGAAACTACAAGGTACAGGCTTGTCCTTCCCAGTCCGTCATCTTCAACCACCCCGAACCTGTCAGTCTCGGGCCTTGATCTCCGGGCCTTACCGTAAAGTACGTCAGATAGAAGCACCCGAAGGCGGTAATCAAAGCTGCCGTCAAAATTGTGAGTCCCCGAACCGCTTATATTAAATGCCGATGAATGTATGTCCATCTGGGGTATGGTGACGACCCGGTTCCGGATAAATATCTCGTTCTGCAGCTGAGAAAAACGAATATGCTGCAATTCATCAACATCAATGAAACGCGCCAGGCCAAGCATCGGCTCAAAGTCAATAAGTTCTCCGTCACTGATCACCAGCCTGCTGTCGGCAATCAAATTCTCCTCAATTATTCTCAAATCATTGCTCCACTCAGTCAGCAGACTCAGACTGCCCGACACGGTTCCTTTCAGGTTGCCACTGTCAATGAAATTCTGCCCGAAATTGCTGAATGAAGCAAACATCCTGTTTATATCAACCTGATCAAGCTCAAGCTGTGACTGCACCAGAAACTCACCGTCAATCCGCTGGTAAATCACCGCGTTCCCCGAGACGGACCCGTCCATTGAGTTAAACCCCAGGGAGTTCATCACCAGCATCCCAGGCCTGTAACTCATCCTTCCGGTAAATGATGTTGAAGAGAAATTCCCGAAACCAAGCCTGTCAACCAGAAAATCGAGGTTAAGTTCGATATTATCAGGAAACCTGAGCAACTCTGATGTCCCTGACCGGTTATTACCCGCAGCCCTGACCCCGATGTAATTGTCGAGAACCAGCTGCGAAGAATAAAAGCTGCCTTCAATGCTCATGACCTGTTGTTCTCCAAGCAGCCAGGGGAGCCCGTTATCAATCTCACCCATTATCCTGAAATGGTCATCGCCTATGTAAAATCCAAGGCCCGGAGTATTCAGTACCTGTCCGAAATTGAGTATCCCTTCAATATTGCGGGCAACATATTTACCTTCCGACAATTCAATCGCCCCATCCTGTATCTCAAGTCTGCCGGCGAGATCCATCCGGTTGAAAATCTCTATTTCGCGTTCAGTATCTCTGCCGGGTCGTCCTTTGCCCGATAAAGTTGTTTTTATATGCCCGGCCATAAAGCTTATGTTATCAGGCAGATAAAAACGCGCTAGCTCTTCAAGATGAAGGTCGGCGCTCAGTTTGAAATCAATTTCGGGCGACGGGAAATCTGACAGAGTTCCGCTGCCGCTTATATGGCCTTTCCCCAGTCCGGCAGAAAAACCGGTTATGGAAACCACAGATGATCCCGTGTTTTGTCCGGAACCGCGGGTATAGTGTCCCCTGATGCGGGTATTTGTAAGGCTGACACCTGATGCCTTGTGCTTAATTTCACTGTTCTCTGTGCCGAATGATGCTGTTACTGCCGGTGAAGAGGTTCTTGAAAGGGCGCCCCGGATGGAGGCATCAAAGTCGAAATGGCCGGAAAAACGATAATCTTTAAGTTTTTGAGCCTCTTTAACCGGCATAAGGGGAACAACAGATGATAACCCAATGTTGTAACCCTTTAATTCCAGATCAATTTCTCCTTTATCACCCGACACGTAACTGCCTATTGCTGTAAGAGTTATTCCTTCCAGTATTATAGTGCCGTTTTCAATAACAAACAGTTTGTCGTCAACATCGATTGAAGCCCTTAATTCTACATCACTCTGCTCAAGGTAAACAAAACCGCCATACCTCAACTCACTGCTCCTGCCCGAAGCTATCGCGCTCATGCGTTGACGGGTGCTGCCAAAACTGCCCTTCATATAAAGCCTGTCGAGATCGGCCTCTAAATAGACATCCTTCAGCCTGTTGCCGTAACTTATATTATAATCAACCAATCTCACATCCTGCAAATTCAGGCTGAAGGCCCCGTCTGTCGCTCCATCCTGTTTCCAGAACCGGTAGTTTTCAAGCCCTGCAGAGTTTACAGCAGGGTTGAGCATCCCGCCCGATGCATTAATGCTGCTGATATTGTACTGCCTGTTGAAGATGTCTCTGATATTGAACCGCAGGTGCATATTACTGGCAGTGAACAACGTATCGGCCCCGGCACTATTATCGCTATTGTTTCTGAACTCTTCGGGTGCCAGAATTAGAACATCCCTGAATTCAAGTGAAGCACGCGGAAAACGTCTCAGCACGGAGAATGAGATATCGCCTACGGTGATCTCCGTAGTGACATGCCTGTTGATACCGCTTATCACCAACTGCTTTACTTCGTCCTGGTAATACCTTGCAATGATCAGGCCTGCAGCAGTTACAACAACTGCAAATACCAGAAAGGCTGCCAGTAAATATTTTATGATGCGCACCATAAAGTGATATGCTACCGGAATTTACCAATAAACGCAAAACTCAGGCCAAAAGTATTGATGCCCGGCGCCATATTTCAGCACTTCCCTCCATTTACAACAGGAATGATGCGTCGTCGTCCGGACCAAGTTCGGCAGGTTCGCTGCCATATTTGAAAATACGCATCTTCCTGCTCCCGATAAGTTTAACAGATCCGTTTTCGATCAGAAGCATAGTGCCCTCCCTGAGCCCGACAACATATGCATCACGGTTTATCTCAACAAATTCTGCAATGCGCATTTCGCGGGTCTCACCGGCATGGCCACCGGGTGATGCGTCAAGATAATGAGGGTTGATCTGAAACTTCACCAGGTTAAACACTTCGAATGATGCGGGCTGCACAATGGGCATATCGTTCGTTGTACAGATAGTGGGACAGGCAACATTTGCCCCGGCGCTCCAGCCTAAATAAGGTGTTCCGGCCATTACCCGTTCGCGTATTAACGGTACGAGACCGTAATGGTGAAGTAAAAATGTCAGCCTGAAAGTGTTGCCTCCCCCCACAACTATCGCCTCTGCATTTGACACAGCTTTTGCGGGGTCATCAAAATGATGGATGGAAACAATTTCATGTCCAACCTGGTTAAACCGCTGCCTGACCTTCTTTTCATAGTCGTCCCATGTAACAGTAACCCCGGCCCATGGTATGAACAATGCTCTTATCTTCTGCCTGCCGAGATACTCTTTGATATTTCCCATGGGATACTCAAGGTATTCCTCTCCTGCATTTGTTGAATTACTTATCAGCAGTAACCTCATTACTTTATAATTTTTTATATGTTAACGATGTACAATACCTCCATTCAGAGATCAGATACTAAACCGGGTTCATTCGCGGTTAAAATTATGCGGGTTCTTTTCGACCGGTATTATCCGGTTTATGTATCCGAAAATATCGATGGTGAGCATTTTTCCTGAAAGCACTTCATGGCTGCCTGTTATGATCCTGATAACCTCATTGGCGACAAAGGCTCCTGTAATACCCGGAAGAATCCCTGGCATACCGGTGATGTTCTTGCCGGCGTCCTGTTCTTCACTATGATCTTCAGAATTCAGGCACCGGTAAGAGGGTCCTCCTCCATAATTGAACACGGATATTCTGCCCTCAAGCTTACTGCACACACAGCCCAAAACCATTATCTTATTGTATTTCAGGCATGAGTCGCTGATAAGACAGTGCTCTTCTCTCTTATTTGTCGCGTCAACCACAATGTCGTAACCAGGCACGATCGAACCGGCATTGTCACTTTTGAATTTAACATTTAGCATGTTAAGCTGAACCAGAGGGTTCATTGCCGAAAGCCTTTTACGGGTCACAACTGCCTTCAGCTTTCCTATATCCTCCATCCCATACAAAACCTGGTGACTGAGGTTAACCTCTTCAATCACATCATAATCGAGAAACCCAAGGGTGCCCACACCCATGGCTGCAAGATACTGCAGCACCTGCGAACCAAGTCCCCCGATACCTACAACAAGAACACGGGCATCCTTTATCTTTTCCTGTCCGCGGGCCCCTATTCCGGGCAGCATTATCTGAAGTTTGTACCTTTTCTTTTCAAGTTCGGTAAGCGAATCCATTTCTCCCATAAATCAAGGTTTTGAAATAACATTATACCATATAGGGATTCATAAAAGTAAGACAAAATTAATTTGATTCTGAATAAATACCAACAATTGCAGTTTATCAGGAGTCAAAAGTGTGTGCCGGAACCATTAAAAAACCCGGCCTGCAGCCGGGTTCTGGATAAATTCCGGTTTTGTCAGAAGCTGAGCAGTGAAAAACCCAGGGAAAACGGGTATAGTTCCGGACCTTTGCCGGACTGAAATAGTGTAACCGGGTAGTAGTTCGCGTAAAGGTTGAGCGACCTGTAGCCGGCCCGCAATGTAAATCCGTACCTGAATGGCGACAGATAGAAGTCATCTCTCACTTTTTCGCGGCTTCTGCTGGAATTATCCTTGTAAACAATCCTGGTATTTGATCCAATGTTTACGCCGCCTACAACCCCGAAAGAAATATGCCCCCTGCGCGACCGGCTTGAATGTGACGTCTGAAACTCAACAAGCAGCGGCACATTGAGATATATCGCCCTGAGCCTGGACCTGTCAACACTCATACCTGGTTCGTCGTACCAGACAGGTACAATTTCGCGGTTCTCCTTAATGATACTTACATCATTGGAAAAGCGGTAATTGTTGTACTCAACACCAAGCCCGGTAACCATACCTATATTATTGTCTGACAGTGCAAGACTGTATTGCAATACATTCAGCCCAAGATTCACTGACCTTGCGGCCCTGAGCTCCATAAAATCCTCACCGGGAGAAAGCGATGTTGAAAAATCGCTGTTGAAATAGTTATTCAACCCTATATCAATTCCGCGCCAGCCTCCGCGGAACGGCCTTGTGCGCCTGTAACCTGTTGAATTCTCTCTGTGGTTTCTTTCAAAAATACTGATGTCTGTCTTTCCGTTCGCATCAATTATCCTTATTTCACGGCCACCCAGCGATATTGTAGTGGTATCTGTACGCGAGCCCCGTTCAACAACCGTATCATTATCTGCCTCAAGCATCTCTGCCCTGTTAACCATCTCTTCGCGAGTTTGTGCAAAGGTATACTGAACCGGGAATAAATTACATAAAGTTATACTCAAGATAACTATTAATATTTTTGTGGTTTTCATCTTACTGTTGTTTTTAAATTATTAAATTAATGATGTTTTACCGGTATGACGTATAAACATCCCGGTTTGTTACAGCTAATCTGTGTTAAATGATACAGTACGCTCAAAACCTATGATTCTGGAGCTGAATGCCATTGAAACCAGCTCTCCGTCAGTGTTAATTTCCCTTTCAAGGAGCATTTCTGTACCTGCCAATGCGTTTATACCTTTTACTCCGGCATCGGCTATGTCCCACAGTGTAATCCGATCCCTTTCAGAATCTTCATCCAGGGCACGTGCAATAATGCCGGATACCCTTCTGAAAATCCCGGCTGCACCCGCATCTTCAGGTCCGTTAAGACCCGGCGCCCCTGAGTGGACAGCTGCTATTTTAACCTGGCTGGTTCCGGTAACGCGTGCCGTATGTAAATCCGGGCGAGATGAGCGTCCTGCCAGAGGCGTAAGGGTGACACGTTCAAACACCGGAGCAGGTTCAGTTGCCAAACGGGTAGTCTCCGTTTTTTCAACCAGTACCTGAGATAACAAAGCTTCATGATCTGCAGGTGTGCCTCTTAAATCACCAAGATTTAATTCTCCGCCAGGATAGACGGCAGTAAAATTACCTCCTGAACCAGAAGTTGCATCTGGCCTGATCCTTTCAGCCGGAAGCGAAACTATTCTTCTTTCCGTTGCAGGCAGCCCGCCTTCATTTCTTACCATCTGCCGGACGAAAATCGCCCCTGACAATAAAACAGCGATTGTTGCAGCCACCGACACTGTACGGTAAATAACCCTTGTCCGGTTAATTGTCTTAACCGGCCTGCCTGCCACAGCAATTTTTTTCAACCTGTGCTTCCGGCCATAAATAACGGCAGTATCAGGTTGGAGTTTCAACCTGTCATACAAAGCTGCCTCTTTTGCATAACGCGGATTATCAATAAGGAACCTGTCGAGCTCTTCAACCCCTTCGTCAGAAAGGTCGCCCTCTGACCTTGCGATACAGAACTGTCCGTAATTTCCGACAGTTACCCTGTCGGCCAATCCTCCCTTCTTCATGTCATCCTTTCCTGAAAAGCAGACCTCTTCCGGTTGAAGAACTGCCGCATCAATACCGGTACCCCTTTCCGGTACCGGGTTCTCCTCCAGAAACCTCGCAAGCTCCCTCTCCATTGCAGGAGAAAGTTTCCCTTCTGCAAGGTCCAGAAGGTATGCCTCATAGTTATCTCTGTTGATCTGCATCACTCTTATTTAAATAAGGACTTCCATTTTCCCGATATATTTTTTCAGAAACATCCTTCCGCGGTATATATAGACCTTAACCTGTGTCTCGCTAAGGCCTGTTATCCCGGCTATCTCATCGTATGAGTAACCCTCATAATCACGCAACATAATAACAGACCGCTGGATTGCCGGCAATTTTGATACAGCTTCATGCAGGATTTCATTAAGGTCGCAGTATTGAGACGAGTGCGAATACAATTCTTCTTTCATATAATTGAAGTCAACCATCGCCTTCTCTTTCCTGATAGCATCGATCATGGTGTGATACGCTGTGGAAAACAGGTATGACTTCGCCTTTTCGGAAGATATACCTTCAATCTTCTGCCACATTTTTTCAAAAGAATCCTGTACAATGTCGCGTGCCTTCTCTTCATCCCTGATGTTTTTGAGGATGAAGCGGTAAACGCCATCGGAATATTCGTCAATGCACCTGTTAAAGTCTTCAATTCCCATTTTTATTCTGCCCGGAAATTTACTGTGTGACGAACTGAAGTACAGAAAAGTTACAACCGTGGTAAATTAATTCCCTTTTTTATGCACTTTGATTAATCCTGCTCCATGGCAATCTCCAGTGCACGTGTTGTAATGTAGTATTTCGCAATCATGTTGGGAACTTCCCAGTCGGGCATTCCTTCAACAAGAAACTCCAGGTATTTGCGGGTTACGCTGGCAAAGTGTGCCTCGTGGCCAACGTCATACACATCGGGCACTACAACTTTCCACGAGTCATCCAGCCTCTCAAGCTCTACGCCGGGGTACCTCTCCTGTATCACGAGGAATTCATCCCTAAGTACCGGCTCAAATTCATCCATTGTTATATGCCGGGATGGCTTTATATATAAAACCGGTTTGTAATCCTGCTCTTCGCCCTGCTCGATGATCAGACTTGAGTTGCTGCCCCTGGTTAGCGAATAATGGGTATCACCGGCGCCTTCAGGAGCTCTGTAACCCCACTTAACTATCACTCTTGCGTGAACACCGTTAAGTGTATAATCCATCTCCCCGTTTGCATAGACATGCAGAAGTGTGTCGTTTTCAAGGAATTCATTCAGGTATTCAGGAAAGCCGGGAACACCGGTAATTCTCTCAAACTGACCTGCAGTTAAAGGTGTGGGCCAACGTCTTGCTGATATCATCTGAACATCTGATTTATAGTCAATTATCTGCTCCGGGAAACAGGACCACTGAATGAGATCCACAAGATGGGTTGTTACATCAACTATACCATCACCCTGCTGGGTTACATCAAAAAACCATGGCGGCCTGCGCAGGACCTGCCCTGAAACATACTTAAAGAAATAGTGCACACTCTCCTTGATAACTGCTGGATCTTCAGGGCTTCCTGTCTCCAGCTTCCCGAATATGCCGGGAAGCTGCATTAACTCCTTCTGCAGTATGCTGGTTATCTCATACCTTTCTGTCATTATATCATAAAGCAGTATATTGTTCCTCTCTGCCACATCAAATGCTTCTACCAGGAGATCGAAATTTTCAGCATTGATAGCCATTGGTTTATCCGATAACACATTTAGTCCTGCATCAACTGATCTTATTATGTAATTGGTCTTTTGTCTGTTATTGCCGGCAAGCATAACAACATTTCCCTTTCGTTCACTCAGCATCCTTTCAAGATAATCATCTCCGGTATAAACCACCTGTTCCCAGGAGGTCGGATTTTCCTCCCGCGTATTGTAATTTTCGATCATTTCAAGATGCTGTATAACTTCCGGGCCCTCGGGAGCATATACATGAACCACTGGGTCTACCTGTTCATACATATCTTTCTGCACAAGGTATGCATGAAAATGGCCCGGAGCAAGTGTAATAAGTTCAACCTCTCCCGGGGCCCCTGTGAATTCAGGCTGTTCTGTTTCTCCGCAAGAACTTGTGATTGCAAGCAACATAATCATTGATAGCAGATTTAGTGACAATATT
>SLMM01000196.1 GCA_007133565.1 Bacteroidales bacterium | reverse complement strand
TATATCAGGTGCTGTGATCAGAATACCCTTTTTGCGATCTCGACGATATTGTCTGGGCGGCTCATGGTGTAGTAGTGAATTGCAGGAACACCGGCTTTTTTGAGTTCGGCCGACTGCATGGCGGTCCATTCGATGCCCAGGTTATATACTTCGGAATCGGTTTTGCAGGCCAGTATCTCGCCGGCCAGTTCCGGTGGAATGGTGACGCCGAAAACCCCTGGCAGGATATCAAGATGTTTCCTTATGGCAACGGGCTTAAGTCCCGGAATCACCGGAACGCTTATGCCTGTTTCGCGGCAGCGGCGCACAAACTCGAAATACAACCGATTGTCAAAAAACATCTGGGTAACTACATATTCCGCCCCTGCATCAACCTTCATCTTAAGATAATGCAGGTCGGTTTCCATATCAGTCGCCTCGTAGTGCTTTTCGGGATAACCTGCAACCCCGACAGAAAAACATGTTGGTGCCGGGTCGTTGATATAGTTATCAAGATATATTCCCCTGTTCATGTTCATGATCTGGCAGACAAGGTCGACCGCATGGGCATGTCCGTCCTCCCCGGGCTGGAACACACCTGTCTCCCTGTTGCCGTCTCCCCTGATAACAAGCAGGTTGTGAATGCCAAGAAAGTCAAGGTCGATCAGGGCATCTTCGGTTTCCTGCCTGGTAAACCCCCCGCAAATAATGTGCGGCACAACATCAATACCATACTTGTGCTGGATGGCCGCCGCTATGCCTACAGTGCCCGGCCTCTTCTTAACCACCCTGGTCTCACGGGCACCATCGGATTTATCAATAACTATCTTTTCCTCACGATGATAAGTAATATTAATACAGGCAGGATTGAATTCAATAAGGCGGTCGATTGTGCCATAAACGCTCTCTATGCTGCTTCCCCTTAACGGGGGAAGAAGCTCAAATGAGAGCCTTGTGCCTTTCCCTTCGTAGTGGCCGGTAACCTTCATAACCAGATAAAAAATTAACAGATCCGGCCGGGATAACCACCCTGGCCGGTCTGCTAAAATAACAATATTTTATTTTCAATGTCGCTAAAAACCTGCAAATAACCCATCCATGGCAGGATGTCATTAATTGTTTCAGGCAAGTTGTTTTACCTTTTCAAACCCCTGCTGCAGGTCTGCAATGATATCATCCTTGTTCTCAATCCCGACCGAAAGCCTTATCAGTCCGCTCACCACACCCGACGATCTTCTCTCCTCCTCGGTAAGCTGCTGATGAGTGGTTGATGCCGGATGTATGATCAGCGTCTTGGCATCGCCTACGTTTGCAAGGTGGCTGATGAGCTGAAGGCTGTTGATGAGTCCGTCAGCAGCACGGGTGCCTCCCCGGACAAGGAATGAAAGAACTCCGCCGTATCCGTTATTAAGGTATTTTCTGGCCAGCGAATGGTAGGGGCTTGAGGGAAGGCCGGGATAATTGACCTTCTCAACCTGCGGATGGCCCTCAAGCCACTCTGCAACGGCAAGCGCATTGTCAACATGCCTCTGAACCCTGAGCGACAGTGTTTCAAGGCCCTGCAACAGCAGAAACGCATTGAAGGGGCTCAATGCAGCTCCGTAGTCGCGCAATCCCTCAACCCTTGCCCTTATGCTGAAGGCAATGTTGCCGAATGGGCTTTCAGTCCCGAATGCATCCCAGAACCTGAGCCCGTGATATCCTTCAGAAGGTTCGGTGAACTGGGGAAACTTGCCGTTGCCCCAGTTGTAATTTCCGCCGTCAACAATAACTCCTCCAACTGAGGTGCCGTGTCCCCCTATCCATTTGGTGGCCGACTGCACCACTATGTTGGCACCGTGCTCAAGTGGCCTGAAAAGGTATCCGCAAGCCCCGAAGGTGTTGTCAACGATAAGCGGTAAATCATATTTCCGGGCCACTCCGGCAATTGCTTCGAAATCGGGTATGTTGAATTCGGGATTACCGATAGTTTCCAGGTAAACGGCCTTTGTATTGTCATCTATCTCCCTCTCAAAATCACCGGACTTATCGCCACTTACGAATTTAACACCAATGCCCAGGCGTTTAAACTGAACCTTGAACTGATTATATGTCCCCCCATAAAGAAAAGAGGTGGATACAAGGTTGTCGCCAGTTCCCAGGATATTGGTAATCGCTGTGAACTGAGCAGCCTGCCCCGATGATGTTGCGACTGCTGCGACCCCTCCTTCGAGTGCTGCAACGCGCTTTTCCAGCACATCGGTGGTGGGGTTCATTATCCTGGTGTAGATATTGCCAAACTCCTTAAGTTCAAAAAGTGATGCTGCATGTTCGGCATCTCTGAACAGATAGGATGTGGTCTGGTAGATCGGGACGGCCCTTGATCCGGTTACCGGGTCAGGTTCCTGCCCTGCATGCAGTTGCAGGGTATCAAATGAAAGTTTTCTCTCTTTTTCCATGATTTTTTTTTAAAGTACAACGGATGTAAGATCTGAATGCCGGTTCAGTGCCGGTTCAGGGGTATCGCCGAAAAAATAGCCATGTGTGGCAATCACGGCCCTGTTACACTCTTTCTCCTTAACGACAAAATAGATAGCTGCCGTTGATGCTCCCGCCGCGATGATCTCGACATTGATATTCTCTGCCGCTACTGCCTGGAACGCCTTGGCGGCAACACCATGTTTCCTGGTAATTCCTTCTCCTACCAGTGCAACAAGGGCAATATCGGATATAGTCTCCACATCGCTTATAAGAGCCGGTGCATGCACCTTAATCGCCTTACGGGCTTTTTTCAGGTCGTCTCTCTGCAGCAGGAAGCAGATGGCAGTCTGCGATGTAAAGACCGAAGATATGTTAACCCCGGCAGCATCCATAATGCCTGCAGCCTTTGCAAGGATACCGGGCTTTATGCCAACTCCGGGCCCCATCAGCTTGAGAACTGAAAAATTACGGCTGAAGGTTATGCTTTTCGGGCTTGTAAAGCCGTCACCCGCATCGGGGCCGATTATTGTTGCAGGCTCACCGGAAGGCGACCCGATATTTAATACCCTTACGGGGATGTTTTTGTGCTGCAGCGGCTCGACTGTCCTCGGATGGAGAATTCTCGCCCCGAAATAGGATAACTCAGCCGCTTCACTGTAGGACAGCATCCTTATAGTTTGGGGAGAGGTCACAACCTTGGGATCGCCTGTCTGGAATCCGTCAACATCTTTCCATACATCAAGGCTTGAGGCATCCAGCAGGTAAGCCAGTGCCGCAGCAGAATAGTCAGTCCCTCCCCTGCCGAGCAGTGTGATCTTGTCCTCATCGCTAACCCCATAAAAACCGGGGACCACGAAGTACCGGTTGCCTGCAAAGTTACTGGCAACCTTTTTGGACGACTCTTTTAGCAATATACTTGCAGCACCAAACTCGCCATCGGTCCGCAACCCTATCTGCTCCGGAAGACGAAGCACCGAATCAAGCCCTTTCGAAATCATTACAGCATTGAATATGACGGCTGATATCCTTTCGCCAAAGCTCAAAATAGAATCGTGAATTGTGGGGGGAAGCTCGCTGATGGCATGAATGCCCCGGTAGAGATCGGAAAGCTTGTCAAGAAGCGCCTGCACCTCCTTACCGGCTTCAGCGGCAAGCTGTTCATCGTCAATATTGACCTTAATCTGTTCAAAGCAGTCATCGGTCAACTCTTCAATACAACCGGCCGGAAATTTGCCTGAATCTGCAGCATCAAATGCTGCCTGCTTCAGCTTGTCGGTTACCCCGAAAAAAGCAGAAACAACAATTACACAGGGGGTGCTGTATTTGCCGGCAATTTCGGCACACCGGCCCGGATCATTCACTGCCTGGAGGTTTGAACCCCCGAATTTGATTACCTTATAGGACATGATAATATATTTTTAAATAAATTAGAAATAATGCGAATATGATTGTGCCCCCGCCTGTAATCCTTCAAGAAAAAAGGGGGAGTGACCTCATGGGATGAGGATTTCAGGAAAGCATGCTGAGCATGCCGCGCATAAACATATGCTTGGGAATAAGCAGCGGAAAGGCGTGTTTATATATGAATGCAGGAACCGGGGCAGTCGGCTGCCCGGGTTTGCAAACTCTTAAATCAGATCCTGTACTTTTCATGACATACGGTATTGAGTTTATAATCCCCCTGGGGGGCAGGTATTAGCACCATTTCTCCGGTGAGAGGGTTGCTAGAGCTTCAC
Source organism: Bacteroidales bacterium (assembly GCA_007133565.1). Taxonomy (GTDB): domain Bacteria; phylum Bacteroidota; class Bacteroidia; order Bacteroidales; family PUMT01; genus PXAP01. The sequence goes on along the minus strand of SLMM01000196.1, from coordinate 3,893 downwards.
AGAGCCTGTTCTCTCAGCTCTTCTGTATAAATCAAACCCTTGAATGACGGGAATGAAGTTCCTGTTGCAAAAGTAATTCTTTTTATAAAAAACCCAAATCATCACCGGATATTTAACGATTTTGTAGATTCAACCCCTGCAGATCGGTTTGCGTCAGGATGCTTCCGCCCGATTCATAAAAGGAAGGTGCACTGTCCCTCAGGTTGAAATTGAGTGTCATAGACCCGGCATAGGCACCGCAGGAAAGTATGTGTATTATGTCGCCGCGCGCCGTTTCAGGGAGGATTACATCTTTGCCAAACACATCGGTCGACTCACATACTGGCCCCACCACATCATATTTTTCGGGATTGCCGGTTGACGTGGCGTTTATGATCCGATGACTGGCCTGGTAAAGAGAGGGCCTCATCAGCTCAGTCATCCCGGCATCGGTTATCACGAACTTTTTCCCTACACCTTTCTTTGTATAGAGCACCCGTGTAACGATCCTGCCGCACTGGCCCACAAGGCTCCTGCCCAGCTCAAACCGCACTTCGGTCCCCGCCGGAAGGCTGAGATGCCGGTTAAACAGAGCAAAAAAGGAGCCGAAATCGGGTATCGGGTTATTCTCAGGATCGGTATAATCAATCCCAAAGCCCCCTCCCAGGTTGAGAATCCTGCCCCCAGATCTCTCTATATCAAACTCAATCCAGATGCTGTTTACTCTTTCGCAAAGTCTCCTGTAAGGCTCCAGGGAGGTTATCTGGCTCCCGATATGAAAATGAAGCCCCACAAATTCAATCTCATCAGAGTTGCTGCATATATCGAGGGCCTTTTTCAGATGAGGGAGGCTTATGCCGAATTTGTTCTCATCAAGCCCCGTAGTTATATACCGGTGAGTTTCCGCTTCAATTGCGGGGTTGACCCTAAGTGCAACCCGTGCCTTAAATCCGTAAACCCGCGCTATCTCCCCTATAACCTCCAGCTCTTCGACAGATTCGCAGTTAAAGCAGAAAATATTTTCAGAGAGGGCGAGTTTGATCTCTTCGTCGGTTTTTCCAACCCCGGCATAGACAATGGTATCAGGGGAAAACCCGTATTCGAGTGATCTGCGTACTTCATTTCCGCTTACACAATCTGCCCCCAGTCCCCTATCCCTTATAATTGAGGATATGACAGGGTCATTATTGGCCTTTATAGCATAATGGATGTAATAACCGTACCTGCCGGCCTCGGATGAAGCCAGGGAAACCGTCTTTTTAAGCAGGTCAAGGTCATACAGGTAAAACGGTGTCCTTATTCCTGTGATATCAGCCACGTATCATTTGTTTTTAAAGGGCTTCCAAAAAGGAAGCTGTTGAGGGAACTGAGGATGCCGGCAATTTCCTCATGCGGTACAACAACAGTTATGTTGTTCCTGCTTCCTCCGTAAGATATCATTTTTACATTAAAATGCCTGAGAGAATCGAGTATTCTCACGGCACGGTCCTGGTGCTGTTCGAGAATATCGCCAACCACGCATACAATTGCCTGACCTGATTCAATCCGGACTTTACCAAGCCCTGTAAGCTCCTTTTCGATTTCTCCGATATGGCTGTCATTGTCAACGGTAACCGATACAGAAACTTCCGAGGTGGTAACAACATCTATCGGGGTTTCGTATTTCTCAAATATGGCAAATATCCGGCTCAAAAAACCATAAGCATTCAGCATCCTGTCCGACCTTATTCTGATAACGGTTATCCCCTCCTTGGCAGCTACCGCAGTTATACCTTTTCTTTGGATGCCTGATCTTATTATGGTACCGGGTGCCTCAGGCTCCATTGTATTTTTAAGGTGGATGGGTATCCTGTTGCTGCTGGCCGGCCACACACAGGAAGGGTGAAGTATCTTGGCCCCGAAATATGCAAGCTCGGCAGCTTCATCAAACGAGAGTTCCCTGATCGGAAAAGTATCCTCCACTAACCTGGGATCGTTGTTCCTTACCCCGTCTATATCTGTCCATATCTCGATGATAGCTGCCTGCAGAGCTGCGCCGGCAAGTGTTGCCGTATAATCACTGCCACCTCTTTTCAGGTTGGCGACATTACCCTGATGATCCAGGCATATATACCCCTGGGTCAGGAATCTCCCGGCAGGTTTTTCGCCTGTCAATGCTTTGATCCTCTGCCTCATATCTTCCACCGAAGGTTCGCCGTCACTTCCCGTTACCGTAAAATCGAGTGCGTTGAGCAAGGTTACCGGAATGTTAATTGCATTCAGATATAGTGCAATAATTTCGGAGGTGACAATTTCTCCAAGGGCAAGCAGCCAGTTTTCATTATTCAGGTCATATCCGGATCTGAGCCTGTTATAAACATTGGCGAAATGATCATTTACAATACCGGCTGCATTAGTCGTTGCCTCCTCATCATCAAACAACTCATAACATGTCTGTTCGAAATGCTTCCGGAGGCCTGAAATCAGTTGGCCGGCCTGTTCATGATCGCCGGATTTCCAGTAACCGGCTGTATCGACCAGCGTATTGGTTACCCCGCTCATGGCTGAACAAACCACAAAACAATCATTCCGTCTGCCTATAAGTCCGGCTACCTGCCTGATCCTTGATGCATTTCCGAGGGAGGTGCCCCCGAATTTCATTACTACCATTTCTGCTTCCCTTAAATAATTTCTGCAAATAAAGCAAAGCAAATTCTAATTGTAAAAAGCTTAAGAACAATTGAACAATTTTAAAACAATCTGTTTAATTTTTAACATTACAATACCGGTTTTAAGCAGGAATTCTGCCCTGAAAGTATTAACCGGAAATTTCTCCCTGAAAGTATTAACCGGAAATTTCGCAGACTGAGCCTGATCCAGGCCCTTAACTGATTCTCATCCTACAACTGATTTTAAACCCTACAACTGATCTCCTGCAAAAATATCGGTGCCGGAAAAAGGAAATTCGGAGTGGTTTTCGGGCTCCTCAATGTAAACAAGGTCGCCGTCGTCGAGGCCCTGCTCGATGATAATGAAGTTCTCGTTCGAATCGCCTGTTCTTACTGCCTGCCTGGTGCCGTCATAATGGTATACATAGGGAATCCCGTCCTTTTCATGAAGAGCGGCGAAGGGTATATATTTAACATTTTCATAGGAAGCTATCATAATGGCATTGCTGGTTGTCATAGCCGGCCTGAGGATATTGTCAATCTGGTCGACACTCAGCAGAACCTCGAACACCTTCGCATCGGTATTGGGAAGCTCCTGCCCCACATTCGAAACCTCAAGCACGGTACCGGTATAGGATCTTTCCGGATATGCATCAATTCCGATCCTCACCTTCTGGCCCTCTGCAACCCTGTTAACATCAATCTCACTCACCCATGCACGTGAAACCAGCGAGGTCAGGTCGGGCATTACCGCTACCGTAAGGTCACGTGGATTGATGCTTGACCCAACATTCCTTTTCTCGCCGCTCCATTCACGGTGATATATCACCATACCTGCCCGGGGAGCGGTTATCACAAACTTGTCCATTACCTCTTCAAGTACCTCGAAACGGCGCCTGCGCCTTTCAAGGTTCAGTTTGGCTTCCCGTACCGTTTCCGCTGCCTGCTGCTCATAAAGCACATAGTTGATCTTTGCCTGCTCAAAATCCATTTCGGCCCTTTCGAGGTTGATCTCCGCCTGCCTTATTGTTGCCGGTGGTTCATATGCAGATTGTTCCAGGACGAGCCTTCTTTCCTCTACAGTATGCTCAAGATTAATCAGTTCATCCCTGAGGCCGCTGAGCCGGATCGTGGTATCCAGTATTGTTGCATTATACTGGGCCTCCTCACTCAGCATCTGGTCCTCCAGATCCCTGAGCGACAACTCAGCCTCGGTACGGTCGAGCGTAGCTATCCAGTCCCCTTCCCCAACCTCGGTCCCCTCAG
>SLMM01000006.1 GCA_007133565.1 Bacteroidales bacterium | reverse complement strand
GGACTGGTACTGTTGTCGTCGGGTGTATGGCACGATAAGGTGGAGAATAATTTCCAGCGGGCCGATATGCATATAGTGGCAGAATACTTCGATGAGTCCGATAAAGATGATGTAGAGCGCCTGTTCAAGTTTTTTGACGGTCGTACACCCGTGCCGTCCTTTTCGGGAAGCCTCGATGTCGTTGAAGGAAGTATAGTTCAAAAGCAGGAGGGAGAGATAACCGTGCTTCACGCACGATCTATAGCCGAAGATGTTACTGTAATTGTTGACGGACTGCCCTATACGGGAAGCCTGCCGGTCATTAACGGTAATATACAGGAAGTCGGGCCCACTGTGCGGTTAACCGGACGGTCGCTAATACACAGCGCACCTCTCACTGCCGAAGCCTATACACGCAGCTTTTTCGGCGGTTTCGGCCAGTATATTGTGTCTATCGGACTGCTGTTGTTTGCCTTCAGCACTGCCATTTCCTGGTCTTATTACGGAGACAGGGCGGTTACCTATCTTGCCGGGTCAAAATATGTAATATACTACAGGATAGCATATGTTCTGCTTTTCTTTGTTGCAGCATTTACCGATACAACCATTATCTGGACACTCTCCTATATAACCATAGCATTCATGACCATTCCCAACCTGATTGGGTTGCTCTTGTTGCACAAGGAGATTAAAGCTACCATCAAGGAGTACTGGGTGAGCTTTAAGGAGGAACATCCGGGTGAAAAGAGCCCCGAGTAATTGCCGGCCGGCTTTGCCGCTGATTAATGCGGCAGGGTATTGATCAGCATACTGAAACAACAGCCCTGTATGGCGAAGAAATTGTGTGAAAAGAAGAGAGTAAAGAGAACGAAGTCCGGTGATCCCGCGGGAACGAAAGACGCCATCCCGGGTATTAAAAGCAGCCACTCAGGTAAGAAATATATTTGTGATAAGTGCGGGTTGACAGCCGGAAAGAAAAAACACCTGTGCAAGCCCTATAAGCTATGATTTAGTTGATGGATGCACTCATGTAGGAGAGTGCGTCAGCGCTCTCTTTTGTAAATAATGCCAACCGGCCTGAGTAGCAAGTTTGTTATCTTTGTTTTATGAAGGCCATGATATATACTGGTGGACTGGAAAGCAGGATGCAGCCGAGTTCGTCCGAAAAGCCCAGGGAACTGCTCGAAATAAACGGCGAGCCGCTTCTCGGTATGTTGATAAAAAGGCTTGCAGATCAGGGATTCAAAGAGATCATTGTCAATGTCCACCATTTTGCCGCGAGGATATTGGATTTTGTCAGGGACGCCGATTTTGGCGATGTCATAGTCGAGGTATCTGATGAAACCGATCTTGTGCTGGATTCGGGCGGTGGATTAAAAAAGACGGCATGGTTTTTCGATGACAACCGGGCTTTCCTTGTGTATAACCTGGAGGTGCTGAGCGATACCGGGTTGAAGCTGTTATATGACAGTCATAACGGGTCGGGTGCACTTGCAACACTGCTGGTCAGGAAACGGGAAGCAACAAGGTTTATGCTTTTTGATGATGATATGAGACTCTGCGGCTGGCAGAATCTTGAAACAGGTGAGGAGGTTGTTTATTCAGGCCGGTCGCAGCATTTACGGAAAATGGCATTCAGCAGGATTCAGGTAGTTAGTCCGGCACTATTCAATATGATGCCGGAGAAGGATGTATTCTCATTGGTTGATATTTACCTGCACCTTGCCAGAAGGCACCTGATCAGGGGCTATATTGACAATGAATCGATCTGGATGGATCTTGCGCGGGCAGAGGGAGTAATTGAAGCGGAGAAGCTCTTCAGGAAAAACTGAGCCGTCATGCATGCATAGCCTGCCGTGAGCCGTCATAGATTGCCAGGTAGCTGATTGACTGCATTGCTCTGTGACATAAGTATCTCAAAGAGTCTTGCTGTTGCAAGAGCATCGCCCATGGCACGGTGGCGGTCATCAATAGTTATGCCAAGCACATTGCATATTTTACCCAGGCTGTAGGACCTGTGGCCAGGTATTACCCTGCGGCTAAGCCGCACCGTGCAAAGTCTCTCACGGTTGAAATTATACCCCAACTGCTTGAATTCTTCACAGATAAAGCCGAAATCGAATGATACGTTGTGGGCTACAAATATCCTGTTGTCGGTCAGTTCAACTATCTCCCGGGCAATTTCATAAAATTTTGGCGCATCTGCCACCATTTCGTTTCTGATACCTGTAATTCGTGTTATGAATGCCGGGATCTCCCTTTCCGGGTTCACAAGGGTTGAATATTTGCCGGTAACTTTTGTGCCGTCATGGCTGATTATGGCTATCTCTGTTATTTTATCCCTTGCCGGGCTGCCGCCGGTGGTTTCAATATCTATGACACTGTACATAAAATAGAACGATAAATGGCGGAAGCCTTTCTGAAAACCGGACTTGCTCCGCTGTTCCTGATCAGCCTGGAACCCCGGCCCTTTTCATGCCCAGATTGGCCCATGCAATGATAAAACCGGCGGTCATGAACATGATCAGGCTGTAAAGTGCGGGAGAAATTGCCATCACGTCATTACCCAGTAAAATGCTTGCAATAGTTATGCCCAGGGTTCCGTTCTGTATGCCCGATTCTACTGATATGGTTATACTCTGGGATGTATTTAGCTTAAGAAATCTGGCAGACATATAACCAATCAGCAGCATTACCACGTTCAGGGAGAGTGCAATAGGGCCCAGCTCCCTGAAAGAACTGATTATAATCGGTCTGTTTCCCATTATCACACCAAATATTATCAGGAAGAGGAGGATGCCCGAAACGATCTTCACCGGTTTGTTCATCCTCTCTGCAAACCTGACCGCCTTTGACCTGATTATCATGCCAATGCCTACCGGGACGAGTGTAATAAGGGTCAGGCTTATGATGGTCCTGAATACCGGCAATGGTATGTACTCTCCCTGCTGCATGAAGAATGCCAGGGCCAGGTTCACAATAAGTGGTATGGTTATAACCGCCACCAGGCTTGAGATGGCGGTAAGGGTAATGGACAGGGCGGTGTCGCCGCGTGATATGTGGCTTATCAGGTTCGAGGTAGGTCCGCCGGGGCAGGCGGCAAGGATCATAATACCTACTGCCAGTTCCGGGCTCTTCAGTCCGAATAGCAGTAACAGCAGGAATCCTACAATGGGAAGTACAACTAGCTGGTTAAGTATTCCTATGGATGCAGCCTTCGGGTAGAGAGCCACTCTCTTGAAGTCATACGGCACCAGGGAAAGTCCCATCCCCAGCATGATGACGGCAAGTGACAATGGCAGCATGATGTCAGTAAGGTAGTTGGTTTCCATGAATTTACGGTTTCGTTCAGACTTCCGGGACTTACCCGGGTGTATTCTTTTATGTTATAAAGCATGCAATATAGTAAGTTCATCCCAACTACTGTTTATTTTGATGAAATTTTTGACCGGGTTGTTGATAAAAAATAAAAGGCTGTCCTTTTGAGACAGCCTCCTGTGCATGAAATAATGACCGGCACCTTAAAGTTCTTCTATATCAATCTGAACGCTGGTTGTCTTTTTGCTCTCAACAAGAATATCTTCAACAATCCCGAGAACTTCTTCAAACTCGCCGTCAACTGTTGCAACTACCACGAGGTCATAGGTGCCCGGTGCAAGGTATGCCAGGTGATATGCCCCTTCGCCGTCAACCATGTCGCTTGATACCGCGTTGGGGAAACGGGTCTCCTCAACATCCGGATCATCGGCTTCTGATGCATCATATGTACCCTCTTTGTAGGAATAGACCACTACATCTTTGCCTTCGGGAATATTCGATACTCCCCCTGCAATCTGTCCTGCCTGGTTATCGACAACAAGCCTGATTGTGGGTTTCAGCAGGTATTTTCCGCTGGCTCCGGCCTTAACAACCGATTTTCTGACATCGAAATCGGCTGTTACCTCAACTTCGCCGTTCATAGGAACTGTAAATTTCCCCACAGCCTTGTAGCCGGTCTGGGCGCCACTGGGAACGAAAAGGTTCTGCGTTGTTCCGTCTTTAAACTCAAGGTAGCAGCCCGGATTTGCATGCTGTCCCATCCCCATTGCAGGTGCATCTAGCATAAACCTTATCTGGGTGTAGGTGCCGGCCTCCATTTCGAAACTGCCCAGCAATTCGGATTCTCCTCTTTGCAGGTCAAGAAGGTTAAATGATCTGGGGCCCTCGTAATCTTCAAAAACCTTCCATCCGCTCTCATCTGTATGATACTGAACCTCAGTTACGGTTATAAACACCCCGGTGATGCCGTCGCTGTCAATAGGAGCATCGGTAATCGACAATTTAAGTGTCCCGGTTGTTCCATTATCCTTCTCGCATGCAGTGAACATAATTAGCGGCAGTATAACCGCAGCAACTGTAACAAAAAACTTTTTCATGATAGTATAGTTTTAGTTAATAAAAAATCTGTTTCTGTATCCAAGACGCATCCCGGATAAAAAAGGTTGGAAACCCGAAGAAAACTATCTGGAATTATAGCGTATTGATAAGGTAAAATTTACAGAAGCATTACGGGTACTGTTCAGGTAATATGGCACTATTTCATTGCCTGCGAAGATGTTGTTAAGGCCGAGTCTTGCCTGGATGCCCATGCCGGCAGCAAGCCTGTTGCCGAGCGGGTATTCGTATTCGTACCCGGTTATGACCCCGTAATCGACCTGGCTATAGTCCCCCACAAGCGATACAACCTCTCCGTCAAGGTCCTGGACTGCATTCCTGAGAATTCCGGAGTATGCCCCCAGCAGCAGGTAGTGGTTTCCTGCCGTCCCGTTACCTGTGATACGCCAGGTTCCGTTAAGCGAAAGGTTGCTGTAGTTGAACTTCATGCTGTTATTAATATATTTGCCGTGCAGGTATTCATTATAATCCTGCCTGGTTAGCGATACCAGACTCAACTCTGCCCTCAGTCCGAACCTGCTGCCAAAATTCTTTCCGGCAATTATCCCCATGTTATAACCGAATGACGGCAGTGAAGCGGTAAATTCGTCAGGCCTGAGACCCTGGATGGTCTTGTTGTTTATCAGCCAGGTGTTTGCCAGATGCCCTGACATGCCCGCGTAATATCCACCGCCTCCTTCATCTGTCCGGCCGGCGGCTTTTTCCTCCCCGAAAGGGGGAACGGTAATATTCGTAAGCATAATATCCCGCTTTTCAGTAACGGCTTTCAGGGAAACAGGCTGCCGGGGGTAAAGCCTAATGTCTGCACGTAAAGTGGCTGCCCTTACAGGGATTGACAGTTCTGCAGCAACCGGGAGGGTTTGACGCAGCCCTGGAAATTCAGATGCTTCTGCGAGGCCGGTATGCAATATTGATGCATCGTCCACAGGTGATGGTGCAATTGGATAGCGGGCTGCAGATTGCACCTGGAATGCCGGACCGGGGTCTCCGATGTTGAACATAACAAGCGTGCCCACGCCAATAAGGGCAAGTACAGAGGCGGCCACTGCCATCATATAGAGCATCTTCCTTCTTTTTCCCTTTCGGGGGAGGTCCTCGCTGATGGCGGCCCATACGGCTTCCACATCCAGCTCATCCTGGATCCCTTCCCACACCGATTCGGGAGGTTCTTCACCTGCCGATTCAAAAATATGCCTGTACCATTTGAGGAAATCCATAATAGTTAAAGATTCATGTTACCTATAAACTCCATCAGCAGCTTTCTTGCCCTGTTAAACTGTGACTTTGAGGTGCCTTCGGTTATCTCAAGCTTTTGTGCAATTTCCCTGTGCGTGTAACCGTCAACCGCATGCAGGTTGAAGATCAGCCGGGCTCCTTCGGGCAGCCTTCCCACCTGCTGCATTATCTCATTGTACCCCATTATCTTAAAAGCCTGGTTCTGGGTTTGCAGTCCGGGTTCATCCGCTTCTGCCTCCAGATAATCATCCGCCCTTTTTCTTCTTCTTATATGGTCGATGGCTGTGTTGACCACTATCCTTCTTATCCATCCCTCAAGGGAGCCGTCATTCTTGTACTGGCCAATCTTTTTAAAGACCTTTATGAATGCCTCCTGCAGAATATCCTGCGCCATTGGCCTCTCACCGGAATAACTCAGGCATATTGAATACATTTTTTTTGCAAAATGCCTGTAGAGCATTTCCTGTGCCCGCCTGTCGTTTTTCCTGCAGGAGGAGACCACATAATCTTCACTGAATGCCGTTTCTGCCATTTCAGGTTAATCAAAAACTATACTGAATGCCTTGTCGATTCTCGGCGCCATTGCTGAGAATACGCCAATATTGCTTTCAGCCGAAATCAGGACCACTCCGTCCGCTCCCATAAGAGATTCCGGGTCAACCTGCATCGCCTGGAAATTTACAAACTGGAAAATGGTGCCTGCATTGACTTCAACTTTTGCTGTTGAAGGAGCATCTCTTCTTAGCACTATTCTGTTCCTGTTCCGTCCGGGCTCCGCCCTTATGCCTATCCTCTCACGGATATTGTACTCAAAACGCAGCGGAATCTTGTCTGTCCGCCCCTTCTGTAAGTTTCCTTCCAGGGCCAGGGGTATGCCGGTTTCGCCGCCCAGCTCAATATATATCTCAACCCTGTTGTAAACACCCTGGGGAATATCAAAACTGATCTCACGGCTGGTTTCGCCTGTTTCAAGATTAACCTTTACAGGTTCAGGAAAATCTGATATGAAGAACACATCCCTTCCTTCATCCCTGCGCCCCTCAAATTCGATTGAAGAAATCACAAGTGACCCCCTGTTAACGGTCATCCCGCCGAAAGGCAGATCGAAGGGAGGCCCGCTCTTTAGTCCCTTACCCTCATCATGGGGCACCAGCTCAAACTTGAAATCGACCGTCGTGGGAAGCGTAAGCTCATCTTTGGTGCAAGAATGTATCAGCAGCAATACAGCAAGAGGAAGAAGCAAAATATACCTGTTCATGGTTGCTGGTATTTATTTTTGTGTTATGCTATCAATTTAATAACGAAAAGAATTAATGGAAGGTTGGAATCATGTTGTGTTTTTTCTTGCAAACCAGTCAATCGTTGCCCGTATTGATTCCTGTACCGGCGTTTGCGGCAGTTTAATCCCTTTTAAAGCTTTCGCGGATGAATAGTAATTCTCTATGCACAGGATCTGCATGTTAGCCAGGCTAAGAGGGGTTTTCACACCAACAGCCCTGGCCAGGCTGCCAGCAAGTCCGGCGATGTAAAGCAGCGGTTTCGGAATTGTTATCAGCAGGGGGCGATGCCCTGATACCTCCGCCATCTTATTGTAAAACTCCCTGTAGGTAAGATTTTCGTTGGCAAGAAGGTAACATTCGCCGTTCTTCCCCATGGTCAATGCATTGCATATTCCTGCTGCCGCATCTTTCACGTGGATAAAGTTTTTGCCTCCGGGGGGTATAAACAGGACCCTTTTGTTCAGGGCCCTGAGAATTATGCGGTTTGAGCTTATCTTATGGTCGTTTGGGCCGGTCATGAATGTGGGGCATACCACCGTTAAGGCCGTTTGCGTATCTTTAAGCCTTTCAAGTGCAATCTGCTGGGCATCAGCCTTGCTCAGCGCATAGTACGACCTGGTAAATGGGGGCCTCATGCGCATCGTTTCATTGCCGGGCCGGTCTTTTGTGCCATGCCCGAATACATTGGCGGTACTGATGAGGACCAGTTTCTTTATTTTGTGGGTTACTGTCGCCTTAACAATGTTAAGTGTGCCTACGGTGTTAACCTCGTCGTATAACCGTTTTCGGGGAACGGACTGGTCGGTTAGCGCTGCAACATGAATTACTTTATCACAGCCTTTCACAGCTTCTGAAACATCCTTTTCGCTGGTGATATTTCCATAAAAAGTCGTGAACCCGTTACCGGCAACCGGGGGAGATTTGCCTTTCCTGAGCATACCCTTTACATTGTAACCCCTTGCCAGCAACTCCGATATGGTGTTTGCCGCAAGAAAGCCGTTGGCCCCGGTTACGAGGATTGTCTTCATGGATTATTTGCGGTCTTTTGCATTTATTGCTTTAATATTTTTTGGCACTACATTGTTGATTTATCTTTTCATTGCAATTATGGCTGTGAAGCTGTCAGCTCTTTTTTGACCCTTTTTGTTATCATGGGTAACCTGATCCATATGGGAACGGTTTTCATAACCAGCCAGCTCAGGTGATTTAGCCATCCCAGTATTATAAGTGACTTGTG
>SLMM01000055.1 GCA_007133565.1 Bacteroidales bacterium | reverse complement strand
CACCTCATTGGGATAGTAATTTATTGCCCTGACCTTGTTGTCAGGGTCAATAATAAATACTGCCCTGATATTTTCGCCAATGCTCTCGGCCGAATGGATCATCCCGTACATGTATGATACCCTGTGTTGCTCATCACTGACAAGGGGAAAACTGATATTCACGGGCTTGCCATCCTTGTAAGGTATATCTTCAAGTGCAGCAACCCAGCTCCGGTGCTGTGACAGGAGATCGGTTGACAGAACGACAATGGATGCGCCAAGACGGTCAAAACCCTCCTGCTGGTAGGCAAGTTCCAGCAGTTCGGAAGAGCATACCGGGGTAAAATCTTTTGGATGCGAAAACAGGATCTTCCAGTTCCTTCCAAAATCTGCCGGGAAATTCATCGTGCCGTGTGTCGATTCGGCCCGGAAAGAGGGGGCCTCCACCCCCAGCAGGGGTGTTTTTACATCGAAATTCTGACTCTGTGCAAAATTAATACCAAGAAAAAAAAATGCTGCTAATATTAATACCTTGTTCATAGGGACAGAAGACCGTATAGTGCCGGTTTCCTGTTCAGCCCTGTTTGTGACACATAAAAATGAAGCTTTCATAACAATAAATTTTTTAGTTAAACAAATTGAATTTCTATGTGCCAAAGTTAATCGGTAATTAAACTACAGGCTGGTAATAATCTGTCAGAAACAGGGAAATTTCAGTCATCTCCTGATAAGTGCAATTAACAGGATGATTAACTCTTTCCTGCCTTTATATCAGACGGTGGCTTACCGAAAAATGCCCTGAATGATTTCGTAAAATAGCCCGGGTCATCGTAGCCTACACTATATGCTATTTCAGAAATATTGCCCGCGCCCTTCTGCAGCAGTTCCATCGCCATGTGCATTCTTACCGACCTGATAAAATGGAGAGGCGAAATATTAGACGTTGATTTAAGCTTACGTTGTAATTGAGAAAGACTCATACCAGCCCCGTTTGCCAGGTCGTCGACAGTGAAATCGATATTGTCAATGTTTTTTTCCACCAGCCTGAGCAACTTTTCCATAAAAACAGCATCATGATCGGGAACCGATATTTCGCGTGGCCTGATAATACTGTTGGCACTGAATCTTTCCCTCATAATTTGCCTTGTTTTTATCAGGTTCTTTATCCTTGCAAGCAGTTCAGATGAAATAAACGGTTTTACCAGGTAGTCATCAGCACCCGATTCAAAACCAAGTATCCTGTCCTTATCCTCCGCCCTGGCAGTCAGAAGAATTACCGGAATATGAGAAGTTAGCTCGTAGGACTTGATCATTGTACAGAATTTGTAACCGTCAGTACCGGGCATCATTATATCACTTACAATAATGTCGGGAACTTGCTCCATTGCAATCTTCATACCCTCCTCCGCACCGGATGCTTCGAATATCCGGTAATATCTGCCAAGGCTGAGGGCTAAATACTGTCTTATCTCAATATTGTCCTCAACTACAAGCACAGTTTCTCCGGTCTGGGCTGCATCGTTACGTTGAGTATCCACCTGACCGGTATTCGCATCATCTTTTTGACCATCTGTTTTCAAGGGATGCACACTACCGGCAGAGTTGTGCTCGTTCACCGCAATCTGATCCTGCATATAATGCTCTTTACCCACCGGAAATCGCACAACAAAACGTGATCCTTCACCATTGAGGCTCTCTGCTGTAATTTCGGCATTGTGAACCTTTGCAAGCTCCTTTACATATGCCAGTCCGATCCCCGATCCGTAATGGCCGTAGTTGTCACCCTCATGTGCCTGGTAAAACCGGTCAAAAATATGGGGAAGCTTGTCAGGCGGGATGCCAATCCCATTGTCTGATACGATAACTTCAATATATTCCTTATCGTCATCCTCCTTTTTAATCTCAGCTTGTAAGGTAACCCGGCCTTTATCAGGGGTGAATTTAATTGCATTGGTCAGCAGGTTTGCAATAACCTTTTCAACGATATCAGGATCAAAATAGAACCTGTCTGACAGTGATGGACCGGATAACTCGGGGCTCACTAACAGGCTCAGGTTTATATCCTTCTGCCTGGCCAGATCTTCGTAAATAATCCATATATGTTTTAAGAGACTAAGAAAGTTCCCTTTCTGTAACTTTAAGCCGTATTTGCCGCCCTCTATTCTGGCCAGTTCAAGAAGCTGATTTACAAGTTGAAGCAGTTTTCCGGCATTTTGATGCATTTTTAAGAGAACCTGGCGCCTGGCCGGTTCGGTTTCTTTATCAAGTAACTGCTCAATGGGGCCTTTAATCAGAGTAAGCGGGGCCCGGAACTCATGTGAGATGTTGGCAAAAAAACGTGATTTCATCTGATCTGTTTCCCGCAGCTTACTTGCCTCCAGATCTGAAATCCTTACCCGTTCTTTGAGCCTTAGCCGGGTAAGTTCATATCTGCGCAGGAAATATCCTGCGATCAGGATTGCAGAAAGATATCCCAGCAACAACCTGTTACTATGCCACAGCCTTGATAAATTTTCTAAAAGAGGCATAATGCCGTTTGCCCTGCCCTCCCCGGTAACGGGAATAATCCCCTGTCCGGATTCATTAACTCCGGATATTATAAAACTGTAATGCCCCGCCGTTACAACCGGCATAAATGAACATGACAAAAAAATACATGAAACAAAGGCAAGGATTTTTATTTTTCCCCGCCGGCCATTATCTTCCCACATAGAACGTCAGGTTTACCCAATTCAAGGTCCGGGACCCGTCTAACAGAATAATAAACAGGTAATAAACAACTACCGGCACGGTATTGTTCAGAATCGTAACTGTTAAAAAAGGCTGGTGCGCTAAACAGCCTGACGGCGCAGAAACGGCTGGATTTTCATGTAGGTGAGGCTGCGCCACAACCATTCAAAGGGCCCGAAGCTGAAATATTTAAGCCAGAAATAACTGAATGGTATCTGTAGCCCGAATATCGCCAAAGTAAGCAACACCCCCTGAAAAGCCGATATCTTCCCGAACAATCCAAATCCATATGAAAAGAACAGCGTGGTGCAGATAATTGATTGCAGCAGGTAATTGGTCAGCGCCATCCGGCCAACCGGGGCAAGCAGCCTTGCAGGCAGGCCCAGCCTGCCATTCACGTAAAGGAGCACAATAATGCTGACATATGCAACTGAAAGTGAGAACCCGGCAACAATATGTGAGGTGGTATACACCAACATCCATATATCAGGCACAGTCATAACACCGGTTCTGAAATAGGACCAGGTATATATTGCACTGAAGATAGCCCCTGTAATTAGTCCACGCCATAAAAGCTTCCTGAAAAAACCAATATGTCCGGAAGGGTTCCTAATGATGCCGCTTCTTGCTGCCCATACCCCGATAAGGAAAACGCCCAGAACTACCGGGTAGAAAAACAGGACCCCGGGAAGCAGGTTCATATATTCCTGAAGTCGTATCCTGATAATCTCTCCGAATGTCCCCTCTGAATAAACTGCCGATGCCCGGGCAATGAATTCCGCCATCCACGCTTCCCTCTCATGCATGCTGGCTTTAATGGCCTCAGCAGCATGGGGGTCAGCCATGCCGAGCCGGACCATCAGCAACGAAAACATGGTCATTACTACAGGTACAATTGCCAGCCAGAAGGCCCATTTGATAAGGCTCCTGTCACTCTTCTTCCTGAACAGGATAAGGACAAATCCAAAGACTGCATACCATACAAGGATGTCACCGGCCCAGAGCAGCACAACATGCATTATTCCAAAAAGAAGCAGTATGGCTACCCTGCGCCTGAAAACAGGCAATATGCTGCTGCCATCATCTGTCTTCTTGTTGATAAACATCCAGAACCCGTAACCGAAAAGCAGGGAAAAAAGTATATAGAACTTTCCTTCGAAAAGAAATTTGATCAGGCCTGTCGAGATTTTACCGGCGATAGTTTCAGAGCCGGTATAACCAGCAATCACAGAGGTTGCAGGCTGATAGAACATCTGCATGTTCACCATCAGTATCCCAAAGATTGCCAATCCGCGAAGAATATCAAGTAAGGCTATCCTTTCTGCAGGTTTAACGGGGGTAATTTTTTCCTTCATAAAGTTTTTCGATAAAAATATAAAAATAATTAAATCCACCCCCCGTTCAACCGGAATAATTTCTGATTTAGCACTTCAACCGGCATTATTCATAATTGAATGCCTCCGGCCGAACCATTGATGCCCGAACAATTCACTCAAATTATTCATACCTGAGCACTTCAACAGGATTCCTGTTAGCCGCTATCCATGTCTGCCAGCTTACCGTGAAAAGCACGAGGATAAAGGCAATTGACCCGCCGGTAAAATAGAACAACAGTCCGGGTTCAATCCGGTAATTGAAAACCGACAGGTAGCCCTGCGTAATTACCATTGCAATTGGTGTGGCAATAAATATAGCGATAATAACCTGTACAATAAGTTCGCGTGATATTTTCAGCATTACCGATCCTACTGTCGCGCCAAACACCTTCCTGATGCCAATCTCTTTCCTGTTCCGCTGTGCAATGAACATAGAGAGCCCGAAGAGTCCGATAAGCGATGCTATTATTGTCAGCAGGAAAAACATCTGCATAAGCAGCATTGCCGAAAGAAAGGACCTTGCCTCCTCACCTTCCCAGATAATCTCATCATGATACTTGATTTCAACCGGGTAATCAGAGTTTATGTCGCTTAGCAGGCCGGCAATGAAAGCATGTGTCTCTGCACGGTTCTCAGGCCTTATCCTGATAAAAAGGCGGACATCCTGGTTACCGCTTTGCCTTATCAAAGATGCATTAACCGGAAAGATTGGCGGGAGGGCCATATAATCGTCTATTATCCCGATTATCGTGTAATTCTCCCCCCATAACATAACCGTTTCGCCAATAGGATCATCATATTCCAGTATCTCGGCGGTCTGCCTGTTTATTACAATCGAGCTTTCAACATCGGCAGGAAACTCATCGGAGAAAAACCTGCCCTGTCTCATCCCGATGCCGTAAAGTCCGGGGAAGTCCTGTTCATAGGTGTAGGCACCGGCAGGTGTCCTGTTGTGCTCATCTTTCCAGTTGGTTGTCTGCGAAACCCCGTGACTGGGAACGGCCGAGCCCCATGATACAACCTCAATCATAGGGTTGGATAGAAGCTCAGCCTTTACAACATTGAGGTCACCCCACTTGTTGCCGGGAAGCACTATGACATTCTCGGAATCATAACCTGTTACATCCTGGTTGTCCAGGTGCCGGCCCTGCCTCTCTATCACCATGATCATCTGTATGAATACTATGGCCAAAATAAACTGAAAAGTGGTGAGTATCTTTCGTGACATACTCCGGCCCGAAACAGTGTTCTCCAGATCCTTGAGCAGATTAGAAGTTTTGGCCGCTGAATACCTGATAGCGGGATAAAGTCCGGCAAGCAGTACCGTTACCACGAACAGCAGCAGCCCGAGAAGCAGCACTCCGGGTTCGGCTGCAAGCTTAATATGGGTATCCATAAGCGAGTTGAACCAGGGCAGCAACAGTTCAAGCAAAATGACGGCAAGGCTGAATCCTGCAAGGGTCGATAAAATGGTGTCAACCATGAACTGGCTGAAAACATTCACCCTCAGTGCGCCGTTTACCTTCCTGATGCCGGTTTCCTTTTTCCTGGTTGCAAACAGGATATTTGTAAGGTTTATATAGTTAAAACATGAAGTTATCAGCACGAACAAACCCCCGAGCAAAAGAGCCAGGAACTTGCCCCGGTTGTTGGCAAAAGTGCCCCTGAAATGAATATCTTTGATGGGCATCAGGAATGCATAAATGTCGTCAATCAGAACAGGTATCTCATAATTGTCACTTATTGTCCTGTTTAGCTCTGTAATGTCAGAGCCGGGAGCAAGCAGAAGATAAGTGTTATATATGGTAGAGTTGTATTCGTTGAAGTTCCAGTGCGGAAAGCTTCCTGCCAGGCTTATTGGTGCAATGATATCTGCCCGCAGGTGGGTGTTTGAGGGAAGGTCTTCATAAACCCCGGTAACGGTAAATTCGTTTCTCTCTCCATAGAACTCTATTCTGATGACCTCACCTACAGCATCATCATTGCCAAAGTACCTACGGGCTGTCGATACCGACAATACAACAGTGTACGGATCGGTTGAAGGAATTCCCGCCCTGAAAGGAATTGTAAATATTGAGAAAAGCGCCGAATCTGCCACCTTTATATGATCCTCGGGAAAAAGGTTGTCGCCCACCCGTACAATCCCGGTTGTATTGCGCGACAGGCTGTGATCTTCAACATCGGGCAGCATCCCTTCCAGCACAGGGCCCTCCGGGCCGAATGAGTTGGGTGCCCATTCAACAACCCCGAACGAACCACCCAGGTAGATCTTTGCTATCCGGTCGGCCTTATCATGGCTGCTTTCATAGGTAAGTTCATGCCTTGCAAAAAGTATGGCAAGTACGGCTGATGCCAGACCCAGTGTCAGGCCGAAAATATTTATAACTGAAACTACCCTGTTCTTTAAAAGGTTCCTCCATGCAATAACAATATAATTCAGGATCATATGGGTTGTTTTTTACTTTTTACAGGCATTAAGTATGCCAAAACAGACATATAACTAACAATAAAAATATTACTAAAATATGATTTCAGGAGTAAGTTAACAAATGAAACCTGGAATGTACGTATTCGAACATAAACAGGACCGGCCAGTCCGTTTTCGTACATACATGACGGGCCCGGGGGTGTTTGGTTGTGCCCGGGTGTACCTGGGTGTGCCCGGTAGTGACCGGGTGTGCCCGGGTGTACCTGGGTGTGCCCGGTTATATCATGAACCGGAACATCTTGTGTCCAGCCAAACCTATAATTACTCAGGGCATTTGGATATATCAGCAACTCTGTTTATTTTTGCCGGTGCCGAAAAACCTGGAAATACAGGAAATGCACTTTGCGGAATAATAAGGCAAAAGGCGATGGAGTTCGCCGTTAACCACTGAAAATTCAGTTGATGACTCCTGTTTTACAATTCATAGAATTGTATGGCAGGGGTTTTTTTATGTTATAATCAACCAACGTAATGGCTGTCAGTCTTGCTATCATATTTGCGCTGGGTGTATTTGCCCACCAGCTGTTTACCAGGCTCAGGCTTCCCGGCTTCCTGGGTATCCTGCTTCTTGGAATGATCATTGGGCCTTATGGCGCCGACTGGATAGATGGCACCATACTCATGATATCTGAGGATCTCAGGAAGATAGCGCTTATAATAATTCTCCTGAGGGCGGGACTCGGACTGAACAGGATGACTCTCAAAATGGTTGGTGCGCCCGCTGTGAAACTCGGCTTTATACCGGTAATCCTTGAAGGAACCGCAGTTATGGTGGCAGCTGGTTACCTTTTTGGCATCAGCACAATTGAAGCAGGTATGCTGGGGTTTATAATTGCTGCTGTCTCCCCGGCAGTAATTGTGCCCAAAATGCTGCATTACATGGAAATTGGCAAAGGAACCGACAAAGGCATACCTGCCATGATCCTTGCCGGTGCTTCACTGGATGATGTTGTGGCAATTACAATCTTTTCGAGTTTCGCCGGATATTTTGCAGGTGCACAGGTAAATGTGGCCAGCCAGGTATTGTTAATACCGCTGTCGGTGCTGACGGGAGTTGCCGTTGGCATTGCTACGGGCCTCCTGATGGTATTCCTGTTCAAAAAGTTCAGGATCAGACATACCAAGAAAACCCTTGTTCTTCTGGCAATTGCAATTTTCCTGACCTCACTCGAAAATATGCTGCAGGATATAATTCCCCTGGCATCGCTGCTCGGTGTGATGGTTACAGGTTTTGTAATACTTGAAAAATGGCCCGGTCTGGGTATGGAGCTGTCGGCACGGTTCAGCAAAATATGGGTATTTGCTGAGATACTGCTCTTTTTCCTGGTGGGTGCAGAGGTTAATTATATGCTGGCAGGGCAGGCCGGACTGGCTGGTGTTGCTGTTATTTTCGGCGGACTGGCAGTCAGGTCGCTGGGAGTGTTGATCTCCCTGTATAAAACCAGGCTGACCCCTGGAGAAAAGGCATTCTGCATCATGGCATACAGCCCCAAAGCCACAGTGCAGGCAGCCCTTGGGTCGATTCCTCTTACCCTTGGCGTACCGGCAGGAGAGCTGATACTAACAATGGCTGTTCTTTCAATAATAATAACGGCCCCGCTTGGTTCAATCGCAATGAATATATCGGGAAAAAGGTTCCTTAAAAGAACCGCCTGACCCCTGCTGCGACATACCGGCATTACCT
>SLMM01000094.1 GCA_007133565.1 Bacteroidales bacterium | reverse complement strand
CGTCAATATCAAAGCTCCAGTGGCCGGTAAAGAATTCAATATCTGTAACAGACAGCAAGGCCTCCTCCTGCCTCTCACGCTCAGCACATGCCGAAAGAGGCAGTAAAAAAACAACAATTAACAATTTCACAAAGATTTTCATGGTTTTCAGGTTTTTTGGTTAGCCGATCGAAATTGGAACAACCAACCAAATTACAAAAAATCCGCCATCCCTCCACAGGAATTATCTCAAGCCTTCCGCCAGCGAAGAAACAGTTATAAAATCGTACTGCATAATCTTTTGATTTACAGCACTAATTTCATGCAGCCACCTGTAAAAAAGAAAAAGAAACTTCAATTTTTATTATCTTTCGGGGTGAAAACCAAACCCCGGCAGGCCATGGAAAGAGCAGAGATCGCGGCAGCAACCAGAGCAGCAGCCACAGCACGAAGCACGGCAGCACCCGCAGCACGCAGCACGGCAGCACCCGCAGCACGCAGCACCGCAACAGCCAAAGCGTCAACCAGAGCAGAAGCGACAGGCACAGCAGCCACAGCACGGAGCACGGCAGCAGCAGTCCTCATCCTCCTTCTCACGTTGGGTGCCAGCGCGCAGGATTTCAGGCTGCGGCTCAACCACGATGTTTACGACTACTGGAAGAACATTCAAAACCCCTCCATCACCAACGACGGGAGGTGGGTGAGCTGGGAGGTCAACCCGCAGGATGGTGACGGATGGCTTTATCTGAAAGACCTTCGCAGCAACCGCCTCGATTCTATCGCGCGCGGAAGCAATGCCGTCTTCTCGGCTAACTCAAACTACATGGCCTTCCATGTAAACCCCCCGGCAGACGTGGTACGCCGGGCAAAGCTGCGGGGACTGAGCGGCGATCAGTTGCCGCAGGACTCTGTTGGCATCTATGTATTTGCAAGGGCATCCAACAGGAGGCCCGGCGAGGCCGGGTCATTCATGGTGGCCAGGGAGGAAACGGACTGGATGGCATACCTGCTCCGCAGCAGGGAGGGCGAGCCGGGTTCACGGGAAACTCGCATCACAGGCACCAAGCTCTACGTCTTTAACCCCATTACCGGCGAGGAGCATGAATTTGACGACATTGACCAGTTCAGCCTCTCACCCTGCGGGCGGACTATTGCGTTTATCCGCAAGAGGGACCTCCCCGGATCAGACGATGACAAGAATGGCAACAAACAGATCACTGTCATGGTGTTCAACCCCGAAACCCACGCCGTAAAGCAGGTTCTGGATGCCCCGGGCAGGGCTGCATCGATCAGGACCGGCCACTGCGGCACACGTGCAGCATTCCTTTTTGCACCCGCCGGCGAACGGCCGGAAGAAAAACCGAATGTTGCCGTGAGAGGCGGCCATGCACGCATTACCGTGAGTACGGCGAACCAGGATACCTGGCCTGCCCTGCCTTATGAACTCTGGCACTGGGAAGAGGGCACCTTCGCAGCCAGGCCCGTTGCCGGTCCCGGAATCCCGGGTATGCCCGAAGGGTGGAGCGTAAGTGAACACCACGAGGTAAGCTATACTGAAGAAGCAGACAGAATTATCTTCGGCACCGCCCCCATACCGGAGCAAGAGCCTGAAGATACGCTGCTTGACGAGGAGAGGGCCAGGCTGGACATATGGCACTACCGCGATCCCCTTATCATGCCCCAGCAGCTTGTGCAGGAACAGAGAGAAAGGGAGCGAAGCTATACCGCCGTGTACCATTACGCCAACGGCAGCATGGTGCAGCTTGCCACACCCGAAATACCCGAAGTTGTTCTGGCCGATGATGGCAACGGCGATGCAGCAATCGGTTCATCAACCCTTCCCTACCAGATACAGAACTCTTTCGAGTCGGGCAGTTATGCCGATATCTACCTTATCAATGTCAACTCCGGCGAGAGTACCATGGTGCTTGAGAAGCACCGGGGCTCAACCCACCTCTCCGACCTGGGCGATGCCCGCCTTTCCCCGAAAGGGAAATACCTTTTATTTTACAACCAGTCCGATTCCAACTGGCACTCCATGCCGGTGACCGCTGATGCCCTTCCCGGCGGCCCATCTGTCAATATCACCGCGGGCATAACCGTGCCGCTGTACGACGAGCTTCACGACCAGCCCTCACACCCCGGCCCGCACGGACTGGCGACCTTTACCAAAGACGATGCACGGGTGCTGTTATACGACCGTTTCGATATCTGGATGGCAGACCCGTCGGGCAACGAACCCCCCGTGGCCCTCACCAACGGCTACGGCAGGGCAAACAACATAAGGCTTCGCTACATCAACCCCTGTCCGCTAAACAACCCTCCCGGACTGCGCGACCGGGTAATGCTCACCGCGTTCAACAACAGCAACAAGCAGAGCGGCTTCTACAACGTGAGGCTGCACAGGCCCGGCGACCCCTCAAGAATAACGATGGACGACGTGCGTTACTTCCCGCCGCTTAAGGCGCGCGACAGTGATATACTGATATGGCGAAGAAGCACCTTCAGGGAGTTTCCCGATCTGTGGTGGAGCAACATGAATTTCAGGCGCCCCGTGAGGATATCTAACGCCAACCCCCAGCAGAGGATCTACCGGTGGGGCGATGCCAGCCTGGTTGAATGGGTCTCATACAGCAACGACACCCTCCAGGGCATCCTCTACACACCCGACAACATGGAGGAGGGAAAGCAGTACCCCATGATAGTCTATTTCTACGAGCAGCTTTCGCACAACCTGCATGCACACCATGTACCCGCACCCAGCCGTTCGACCGTCAACATCAGCTACCTGGTGAGCAACGACTACGTGGTTTTCGTGCCTGACATACCCTATACCATAGGCTATCCGGGGCAGAGCGCCTACAACTCTATAGTGAGCGGCACCCAGGCCATGGTTGAGAGGCACCCTTTTATCGACCGCAGCAACATAGGCATCCAGGGCCAGAGCTGGGCCGGCTACCAGATCACCTGGCTCATAACGCAGACCGACTTGTTCAGGGCCGCCATGGCCGGCGCTCCTGTAACCAACATGATAAGCGCCTACGGAGGCATCCGGTGGTCAACCGGACTGAGCAGGATCTACCAGTACGAGGAGACACAGAGCCGCATAGGAGGCACTTTGTGGGAGATGCCGCTGAGGTATATTGAGAATTCGCCCATCTTCTTTGCCGACAAGGTGAACACCCCGCTGCTGATGATGCACAACGACCGGGACGGCGCAGTGCCCTGGTACCAGGGAATTGAGTTTTACATGGCCCTGCGGCGGCTCGGCAGTCCCGTCTGGATGCTCGTGTACAACAACGAGGCTCACAACCTCACCAGGAGGCCCAACATGAAGGACCTGTCGGTCAGGATGTACCAGTTCTTTGACCATTACCTCAAGGGAGAGCCGGCGCCAGCCTGGATGACAGAGGGCATACCAGCAATTGAAAAGGGGAGGCGCGACGGGTATGAGCTTGTGGAGTGACACTGGCCATGTCAACCCCTTCAGCCATTTCAGTCCCCAAGCAGGATCTCCACAATCCTTTCCGCAGCCCTGCCGTCCCAGAGCTCCGGCACAGAGCCCTTTTTGGCTCCGCCGGCAAGCACCTCAAGCGCGAGTGAAGCAGCCCGTTCAAAGTCCGTCCCCGCCAGGAAGTTGGTCCCCACCTCCACCGTCACCGGCCTCTCGGTGTTGTTCCTGACCGTTACGCAGGGCACCCCGAGAAAAGTAGTCTCCTCCTGGATACCACCGCTGTCGGTTACCACAACCGCAGCGTTCTTGACAAGCGACAGGAAGTCAATATACCCAAGCGGGTCAACCATTATCACATCATCAGGAACAATACCACCAAGCCCGAACCGCTCAATATTGGCACGCGTTCGCGGATGCACCGGGAAAAGGATCCTTTTGCCGCCCGGGCCGGCAATCCCGGCAAGCATCTCCAGAAGCCGCCTCAGCGATCCGCTGTCGTCGACATTTGAGGGGCGGTGAAATGTGCCAAGCACATAGTCCCCCCGCGACAACCCGAAATCGGCAACAGCCGTAGAGGCATCAATCTTTGGCATATAGAAAACCAGGCTGTCTATCATCACGTTTCCGGTAAAAAACACCTTTGAATCATCAATCCCCTCAGCCGCCAGGTTCTCCATCCCGCTCTTCTCTGTAACAAACAGGAAATCGGAAACCACATCAGTCAGCATGCGGTTTATCTCTTCGGGCATCGACCGGTCAAAGCTCCTCAACCCGGCCTCCACATGCGCCACCCTGATCCCCATCTTTACAGCCACGAGGCTGCATGCTATGGTCGAGTTTACATCGCCCGGCACGATCACCAGTCCCGGCCGCTCAGCCTCCAGCACCTCCTCGAAGGCCATCATTATGCGTGCCGTCTGCGATGCATGAGAACCACCCCCGACACCCAGGTAAAAATCGGGCCTTGGCATCTCCAACTCATCAAAAAACACCTTCGACATCTTCTCGTCAAAATGCTGGCCCGTATGGCATATCATATGCTCCACGCTGTCGTTGTGCTTCTGAAAAGCCTTATGGACCGGCGCTATCTTTATAAAGTTCGGCCTTGCGCCGACAACAGAAATTATCTTTCGCATCAGTATTCGATTATTAGGAACTATCAAAAATACAAATTCTATTCACAGTCAAGCCGGCAATTGCAGGTAAAGTGCCTGTCACGTACCCTGTGCTGTCCCCGGAACAGGTGATACTGGCTTAATGTCCACCGGGCCCATGCTCCATTCTTCGGGCCCTGGGCCAAGCCTCATGTTCGAGTTCATCATATCCTCCCAGCTCACATCCCTTCCGGTATACGCCGATTCTCTGCCCATAATGCCGGTCATGGTTGAAGTGGCATGATCCCAGGTCTCATTAACAGGATTGTTCGTCCGTATGGCTGTTACCAGGTTAATTATTTCCTGGTCGTATGGAGAAATTGCAACCCTGTTCATTGGCCGGCCTTCCTCATCCAGAGGATAGTCATACTCCCATATGATATTATCGTTGTAGTCCCATATCCTGTTCTGGCAATTTGTGTATCCTCTGGTACCATAAATAAACTGGCCTACAGCATTGTCGCATCCGTCCATCTGGCGACCCATGGCATGGTAACTTCTCTGATCATCAAAAACATAATCAACGCTGAAAAAATCATACATATCACCCGACGGGCGGCGGTGCCGCCCACCATAACCGGTCGCTTTCACAGGATGTTTTTCGAAGAACCAGTTCAGGTTATCAATATTATGAACAAGCAGATTGACAATCAGGTCTCCGGTAAGCCAGTTCCAGTTCCCCCGGTTCCTTATCATAGCCTCCATATCGCTCCATCCCTCCTGCCTTCTGGCCCATGGCGGCCCTCCGATATTATAGAAACATTTTGCCGATATAAGATCGCCGATGGCCCCGTTTTTTATCATGCTGAAGGTTTTAACATGATCGTGCTGGTGTCTCCTCTGTGTTCCTGATATCACGGTCAGGCCGGCGGATTCAGCCATCCTTCCCGCAGCCATAACCTTCCTCACTCCCACCGGGTCAACGCCTGCAGGTTTTTCAAGAAAGACATGTTTCCTTGCCTGCACGGCCGCTTCAAAGTGAAGAGGGCGGCAATAAGCGAGGGAAGCCTCAAGAATAATATCAACATCAGAATCTATAACCCTCTTATATGAATCAAAGCCCACGAAGCAGTTCTCTTCGGGAATATCGACATTGCGCTTCTCTTTCAAGGCTTTACGGCAATCATCAACACGATCTTTGAAAACATCTCCGAGCGCGGTTATTTGCAAATTCGGTCCGGCATCAATAAAGTTAAAAGCCGCACCTGTACCCCTGGCTCCACAACCAATCAGTCCGGCCTTCAGGACCGGTCCGTCAGGAGCGATCTCCGGAAATACCGGCATTTTATATTCAGACTTCCGTGAACTGCAGGAGGAAAGAACATATCCTGCCCCCATGGCGCCCAATACGCCCATTGCAGCGGCATCGCCGATAAACTTGCGCCTGCCTGGTGATTTTGCACTGTTTTCCATAACTTTTCAATTTCTTTTCAAAATATGTTTCCCAGAAAAGCCCGCTGCAAGGCCTGTCCCGGCTATCACACCGGCCACATTGCCAAGCAGGTCATTTATACCGTATCCCCGGTAAGGCAGCACCAGGTGGAGCAGTTCGCAACACGCAGCAAACAGCAGTCCGGCCCCTATAATCAGCCACCACGGGTGGTCTGGCCGGCCGGCGCGCCACAGGGGCACAAAGGGGATGAACATCAATGCATGAAGCAGGTGATCGAGCCGCAGTGTCCCGCCCACATAAAATTCATTGGTGGCCACATCAATGACCCCGGTAGGCACCGTAACGAGCACAGCAACAATGAAAAGGTAGATGTATAGCAACAACAAAGAAAGAGATGGCTTAATCATGAAATCCGGTTAATTGTTATTAAATCTTCACAATATAGCAATTACATACGAAAAATTATATTTGTACCATTAACCCCGGCTCAATAAGAAACAGCATACATCATGAAAAAGCCAGTCCACTCCCCCAGCCTCACGCGGCCTGCCGTTACAAGTCTTTCCACCGGTCTCCGGCCCCTCAACGGTCTCCGATGATGAAATCAAAAATTTCCTGGCAGAAAGAGCCATTAATCTGAACGATTAAGAAAACACCCCCTGAATCACTTATGGATTAGTGATTTTATGCAACATTTTCACTTATGGATAAGTTATTTTGGTATCTCAGGAGCCCGGGGATCAGGCAAAACCACTCTGATCCTGCAGCATATGAAAATAAACCTGCCTGCAGGTGCTGAAGCCCTGTATGTAAGCCTTGATGATATTCATTTTGCCGGGAATCCAATTATACTGTTTGCTGAAGAATTTTACAAAAAGGGGGGAGAATACCTGTTTATTGACGAGGTGCATAAATACCCTGACTGGTCAAGGGAACTGAAAAACATCTATGACAACCTGCCCGGACTGAAAATAATCTTCACAAGTTCCTCAGCCCTGGACATATACAAAGGAGGTTATGATCTGAGCCGGCGGGCTATGGTATATAATCTTCCAGGCTTATCATTCCGTGAATTTATTGAATTGAAGTACCAGGCAATATTCCCGGCATGCCCGCTTGAAGAGATCCTGCACGAGCCTGAAAGATTTGCCCGGGACATTAATGCCAGAATACGGCCTCTGAAATTATTTGAAGAGTACCTGCAATCCGGATACTATCCATTCTTTATTGAATCTGAGAGAAATTACCCGGAACGACTGACCAACATATTGAACCTTATCCTGGAAAATGATATACCCACAATTTTCAATATTGATTACTATTCGGTAATGAAAATCAAGAAGATGCTTGCCGTGATTTCGAGGATCGTCCCCTATAAACCAAACATCGAGAAGCTGGCCCGGCAGTCCGGTACCACCCGCGACACACTGCTGAAATTTCTATATTATCTGGAAAAGGCAGAAGTTGTCAAGTGGCTTACAAAAGACACCTTCGGAATAAACTACCTGAACAAGCCGGATAAAATCTATCTTAACAATACAAACCTGATGTATACATTAAACAGTGAAAAACCAGATAAGGGCACAGTGCGTGAAACTTTCCTGCTTAACCAGTTAATGGTCAGACATAAAGTTACATATCCAAAAAAGGGTGATTTCCTGATAGACGGCAGGTACCTGATCGAGGCAGGCGGGAAAGCCAAAGATGAAAAGCTGGTCCGGGACAGGGAGAATAGCTTTATCGCCGCTGATGACATCGAGTTCCCTTATGGTATGAAGATCCCGCTGTGGCTGTTCGGATTTTTGTATTAACCCCCCTCTATCTCCCCGTGGTAATCCTGCAGCGACTTAACCATGTACCTGCCGTTCAGGCGCTCCCTTATCCCCTCGGTGGCAGCATACGCCGCCGCGGTAGTGGTTATATATGGGATATTGTGCCGTATCGCCGTTTTCCGGATGTAGCTGTCGTCGTATTCGCTCAGCCGGCCAGCCGGAGTGTTGACTATCAGGTCGATATGCCCGTCAACTATTGCATCCTGGATATTCGGCCGGTTCTCGTGCAGCTTGTTGATAAACAGCGCCTGGACACCATTGTCATGAAGGAACCGGCAGGTCCCCTCCGTTGCCATGATCCTGAACCCCAGTCCACGAAAACTCCTCGCCGTCTTCAGGATCTTGTCCTTATCCCGGTCCGCTATCGTTATCAGCACCGTTCCTGACACAGGCAAAGGTGTTTTGGTAGCCTCCTGCGACTTGAATACCGCCATCCCGAAGCTGT
>SLMM01000138.1 GCA_007133565.1 Bacteroidales bacterium | reverse complement strand
TGGTCCTCCATGAAAAGCTGCCAGTCTGAACCGGGGTGGACTGCATGGCAAACTCAACCCCGCGGTTGTTTATCTCGCCGATGTTGGTCCATATCCTGTTATGCAGGTTCGGGGGAACCGGTACCGCGTACTGGTAAAGGAGGTCAGTAGTGGTACGGTCGTAAAAATCGATGTTGACCGCCAGCACATTGTTAAAGAATGCTGCGTCAATACCGATATTAGTCTCGGCCTTCCTCTCCCATCGCAGATTGGGGTTGGGGTTGCTCACCGGCCCGAATCCCGATATCCATTCGCCGTCATAGAGCATCATGCCCTGGGCACCGAGCCTCTCAAGCGAAATATAATTCGGTATACCCTGGTTACCGGTAATACCGTACCCGATTCTCAGTTTCAGGTCACTTACAAAACCAACGTTTTGCATAAAGCTCTCCCGGCTTAATGTCCATCCAGCCGATATTGCAGGGAAGAACCCCCATTTGTTGTCGGCCCCGAACCTTGACGAACCTTCGCGGCGCAAACTGGCCGACAGCATGTATATGTCGTCATAGCTGTAGTTGACGCGGCCAAAAAAGGCAATCAGCGTGCTGGAGTTCTTGTTGCTCCATACATCACCGCCCCTGTACCTGCCATCTGGCAGGTGCAGTCCGGCTCCCAGGTTATTGTAGCTGAAGGCATTGGTAATGAAATACCTGTTACGCGCCCCGAATGCTTCCCACATGAAATCCTGGTAGCTGTATCCCGCCAGTGCCGTTACACTGTGAATTCCATCGAATACATTATTGTAATTCAGTGTTGATTCAAAGGTGCGATCCACCGATTGTCCACTGCTTCGGCTGGCTTCACCCTGATAACCTCCCTGCACGCTTGCAAACGCATCCCGGTGAAGGTAGGTGCCCATCAGGTCGTTATATCTTTGCAGGGCGCCTGTTGCCGAGATCCTCAGCCCGGGCATAAGCTCATATGTTGCCTGGGTGCTTGCAAGGAGCTCGTTTCGCTGCTGGTCCCTGTCCACCTGGTAAAGCTGTGCCACCGGGTTGTACAGTTCCCATCCCGATTCTTCACGGAAGCTGCCGTCATCATTGTAAACCGGCAGTGTCGGGTTACGCTGCATTGCCTGCCTGTAAACACCATAGTCCACCGGGTTTGCTTTCCTGAAAGTATTGCTCAGGTTCATCTGTACGATCAGCCTGTCGTCCATGCCACTGTGAGTGACTGCAAGCCTTCCGTTAAGGATATTGTTGTTTGATTCCCTGATAAAGCCCTGAAGGTCGCGGTAGTTTACCGAACCGTAGTAGCTGGTTGTTTCAGATCCGCCTGAAATGGACAGGTTATGGACGTTGCTGAAGGGGGTGCTCCTTGTAATCTCATCAAACCAGTCGGTGTCAGCACCGTAATCGACTATTGACGAAGCCTTGCCTTCAAGCAGCGGGTTTCCTGAATTTGCATAGTCGGTTCTTAGTTGTCTCCAATCCGCAGCATTCAGAAGCTCCGGCTTGTTGAGCCATGTTTCTGTATAGGCGTATGCCGAATAGCTCACCACCGGCCTTCCGGGGGTTCCCTTTTTCGTGGTTATTATTATAACACCTGCGTTGCCGCGGGTTCCGTATATTGCAGCTGCCGAACCATCGCGCAGCACGTCGATCGATTCGATGTCCTCCGGAGCAAGGGTGTTTATGTTACCTCCGGGAACTCCGTCAATGATGATAAGGGGACTTGCATCTCCTCTTACGGTTGACACTCCCCTGAGCTGCATCTGTACACCTGCAGTGGGGTCTCCACCCGAAGCACGCGATATTGCCAGTCCCGCGATCTTCCCCTGCACAAGCTGGAGCGGGGACTGGCTTACTGCGCCCCTGTTGAAGTCCTCTTCCCTTACAGTAGCGATGGAGCTGGTAACTTCACGGCGGCGCTGCGTGCCATAGCCTACCACAACAACCTCATCCAGCTCTGCAAGGTCGACTGAAAGCGCAACATCAATAGTTCTCTGTTCGCCCACTGTGACGCGACGGGTAACATAGCCAACGAAGGAATAAACGAGAACTGCATCGGGAACATCTACTGTAAGGCTGTAATTACCATCAATATTGGTCACTGTGCCTGTAAGTGTTCCCTCGATCATTATATTAACGCCCGGGAGAGGTTCACCGGTGCCTGCATCGGTTACCTGTCCGGTTACAACCTGCTGCTGTAGCAGCGGCTTGTTGTTGGTAATAGCAATCAGGTTGTCTTCAAACACCCTGAAAGAGGCATCCTGGGAAGGGAATATCATTCCCAGTATCTCTTCAACGCCCGAATTATCGGCCCTGAGGTCGACCTTCCGTTTGAGATCAATGAAATCTGTGCGATACAAAAACTTGTAATCGCTTGTGCTCTCTATCTCATGCAGCACTTCGCCCACAGTGATATTCTCAAGGTTCAGGCTGAATGTTTTCTGTGAGTAAGCTGAACCTGCTGCATTAAATACAGAAAGCACCAGTAAAATAATCAGTAGTTTCATAGTTAGCAGATTTTTTTTGATAATGCCATATTTATTCAATGGCACCTTGTTAGGGTTATTTTTCATAATTTTGCAAATAATGGTTAAACATGTCCGCGTTAAGGTCAAGTGGAATCCGCGGAATTTGACTGTTGACTCCCGGGAAATTGGTTTGGACAGTTTCCCGGGTTTTCTTTATCCTGGCAAGGATCCGAAAAGGTTAAGGTAGTTTTTGAGGGTTTTCACATAGGCAGTTTCTGGTTTTTGGTTTAAGGTCTAAGGTTCTTGTCCGGGCCTGAAATAAATATTGTATCCTGTTTGATCTCGTATCTGAAGGGCGAGGCAAAACTGAGTGCGCTCAGGGCCTGTTCGATGGTGATCTCGTCAAACCTTCCCTTGAACCGTTTGCATTTTATCTCTTCATCTTTTATTATAATGTTTGCACCGTATCTTCTTTCAAGCTTTACCGCAATGCTTTCAAACGGCTCATCATCAAATATAAGCCTGTTGTCTTTCCAGGAAGTGAATATTTCAGGGTCTACACCCTTTGTCAGGACTATTCTCTCTAGCCCGGATTTTTCAGGACTGGCTTCAGGTGACACGACTTCCCTTTCTTCTGCCTGACTACCTGTTCCGGAGGTAACCAATAATTGCTCTGTGTCAAGATAATAGGTGATTTGCTGGTTTGGTTCAAGAAATACTCCCCTCTCCGCCTCTCCGTATTCGCTCCTTTGTATCTTCACCTTTCCGGAGACAAGTGTAGTCTGGATATAATTCTCGCCCGGGTATGACTTAACATTGAAGCTTGTCCCCAATGCGGTGATCTCAAGTTTTGACGTAATTACCCTGAAAGGGTCGCTGTTGTTTGCTGCAACATTGAAGTAACCTTCTCCTTCCAGGCGCACTTCCCGGCTGCCTTTGCCGAAGTTGCCTGAGTATGTAAGCCGGCTCCCTGCATTAAGCCAAACGGTACTGCCGTCAGATAAAGTAACAGTGCTTCTTGATCCCGCTGCCGATTTAACCTCGTATACCTCATGGTTTTTGTTGCCGGCACTGGTGACGACCATATAGGTGGTCAGAGAACCCAGTGCTGCGATAATTAGTCCGATCGCAGCCCATTTAAATGACTTCCTTAAAAGTGTCATCGCAGTCAGACCCTTCAATGCAGGTTTTCTGGTTTGGTTCAGGAACTTTTCAAAAGCTTCGCTGTAGTTATAATTTTTTTTGTTTGCCGTGATTTCCGATGCAACCCAGAGTCTCTCAAGTGTTGAAAAATCTTTTAAATTACCGTCACTCTCAGCCAGCCATTTTTCCAGTGCAGTAATATCTTCATCAGAATATTCGCCTGACAGTACCCGGGCGATGATGGTTAATGTTTTATCGGTCATTTTAAAAACTTATACATTATAGACAATTTAACTGATGGTTTCAGTTAAAATAAAATTAAGTTTTATTAACATTTCGGAATTTTCTGATACGATGCCGCTATTTCCGCTACAGTTTCATTTCAGGTATTGTGCAAGTTTTTCCCTTAGCTTTTCGAGGGCAATTGATATCTGACGCTGTACGGTATTGGGGCTTAATTCAAGTTTTTCGGCTATCTGCAAATATCTTAGTCCTTCATTCCTGTGCATAAGAAAAATTTCTCTGCACCTGTCCGGTAACGACGCAACGGCCTCATTTATCTTGTTTTCCATCTCGTTTGCAATGAGTATGGATGAACCGTCTTCCTGGCTTATATTGATATTATTCAGTGTATCTCTTATCTGCCCTGTCCTCGCTTCGCTGTACTTTCTTTCAATTAAAAGCCGCCTGATATGATTTACTGAACCATTGCGAACTGCTGAAAAGAGGTAGCTGTAGAGGGTTCCGTTGATCTCGATTATTTTCCGACCTTCCCACAATTTCAAAAATGCCTCCTGGACAATCTCTTCGGCTATTCCATGATCACGAATATACCGATTGGCTATTACGCACAGGCCGGGGTAATACCTCCTGTATATCTGCCGGAATGCTGTCTTGTCTCCTTTTTTAATGGACAACTTCCATTTTTCTTCCCTGTTGGCAATATCCATGCTCCCTGAGGTATATATTTAGTTCAAAAATGAGGGATTTGTAAGTTAACAAAAATTAACTTATAAAGATCAGATTAATTTCACAAATTTTAAAGCTCAACAGGCAAAACTTTCATAAACTTTAAAGTAAATTACCTTTTAATAGGAAGGCTTGTTCAGTAGTATTTAAGCTGCACGTTGAAGCTGTTTCCCCTGACAACCCAGCAGGGCCTGTCGCATCGCGTCCGGATCTTTTCGGTGCGCAGAAATGCCCCGTCGATAGCGGTTATGTAATAGACCGAATGTCCCCTGTAGTCTGCGGTTACCGTATAGTACCTGTTAACCGGGAGAATTGCGCTCCAGGTATCTGTAAGAACAGTATCTTCAAGTATAAGTATCTCCTCTTCAATCCTTCCTTCGTAGACCCTGACCGGTACCCTTCGGTTTGTCTGGTTGATGGTAAGCTTTACATTTATTTCGGCCACTTCAGGCTCTTCGGTATAACACTCGCTGCAATCGAGGATGAACCACTCCTCGGGATTGCAGGAGACCGTGGCCGCCAGGACCACTGCCAGCAGTCCGGCAGCCCAGGTTAAGGCTCTGGTTTTCAAGACGCGGACTGCCTTGCCTAACAGAATATTTATCGCCGATGTCTTCATAATCACTACCAGTATGTTGTCCTGTATATAAGGGGATCCTGTTTTATCCCGAACCGGATGCCCACGCCTGCCGTTATACGATGTCCGTGTTTCCTGAGGATATCAAGGTCGATATATTCGTATCCAACCGTGTAAAACCACCAGCTTCCCTCTTTATAGTATCCGGCCGATGGCACTATGTGCCATTTCGGGGCCGGGTACCGGTAGGTGCCCCAGTACCTGCCTTTCGAATACATTACCCTGAGCCCGGCGTAAAAGCCTTCATCGTTGATTGCAAATGGCCTTTCGATCGGAAACCTTTTGTGGAGCGACCCGAAATAAAGGTGGCGTTGCTCCCATAGCTGGTCATCCCAGTTATCCCTGAACTCGACCAGGACGGCTCTTCTGACCGGACGGGTGCTCCAGCCTGCCGACAGGAGCAGGTTATACTTATTGTCCTCAAGCCCGATATAGGGCCCATTGAAAAAATCTCCAGTATTGAATATGACATTGAAAGAAACCTGCATTATGCTGAAATCGGGAATAATATTTCTTCTTACTCCAAACTCCCGCATCAGATCAATCAGTTCAGGGTTTTGCCTCCACCTGGCAAGATTCATCAGGTTGTCGGTTTCGGATATCCTTGCATGAGGGTCGGCCCCGCGGTCAATAAGCATCCTTGCAATTTCCGGTTTGTCATTGGCAATT
Organism: Bacteroidales bacterium; assembly: GCA_007133565.1. Classification (GTDB taxonomy): domain Bacteria; phylum Bacteroidota; class Bacteroidia; order Bacteroidales; family PUMT01; genus PXAP01. The sequence continues at coordinate 2,407 of SLMM01000138.1, read as the reverse complement.
GCTATTGCCAACGGGGTCATCCCGTCAGCTGTTCTTGCATTTACTTCTGCATTGATTTCGAGCAGGTACTCCACCATTTCAGTCCGTCCGAGCTGAACGGCCATCATCAGCGGGGTGAAACCATAATCATCGGGATTGTTGACATAGGCTCCGTAATCAAGCAGCAGCCAGGCAATATCGGGTTGGGCATAGATTGCAGCGCCATGGAGTGCTGTTGCACCTTCATAATCGGTTGCTTTGGGATCGGCTCCGAACATCAGAAGCAGCTCGGTCATTTCGATCAGGTCACGGGAAGCGGCGTGCATAAGCGGGGTAACCCCTCTGTCATCGGCTATCTCAGGATCTGCGCCCTGTTGAAGAAGATAGAGAGCTATCTCGTAGTTGTTATTTAATACAGCACCTGCAAGTGCGGTGATACCGTTAAAAGGTATCATATCCGGTTCGGCCCCGTTCTCGACAAGGGTAACTACGATATCTTCATAACCGGCGCTTGCTGCATACATCAGTGCAGTTACCCCGTCGCCGGTCGTCAGATTCACGTCGTACCCGGCTTCTATCAGTACCTCCACACTGTCGGCATCTCCCCTTTCAGCGGCCATTATCAGTAGCAGGGTGGTGTCAGTGTCCCTGTCGGCAACCACATCAGGTTGTCCCTGCGGGTGCCCCCTTAAGCTGAAAGCGGAAAACAGTAAAATGGAATATATGATTATCCTCAGCATTAGAAGTCAAGATGCCTTTTATTTGTCTCAGCAAACAATCACCTGTAAATGGGCAAAGGACTGCTAAAATATATCTTTTTTAAATAAAATAATAAAAGCTTTGTCTATAATTGCATAATTGTAAAAATAAACAGCCAGATATGAGTTTTGATTTTGACAAGGTAACTGACCGGACCGGCACCGGGTCGGTTAAGGCTGACGGCATGGCGGGGTATTTCGGTGCTGACGGACTTTTACCCATGTGGGTCGCTGATATGGATTTCAGGGTGCCCGATTGTGTAACAGAAGCTATAAAAGAACGTGCAGAACATGGCATTTTCGGTTATCCCCTGGTCACTGCAGGGTTCTATGATTCCATAATTAACTGGATGAAGAACAGGCACAGCTGGGATGTTAAAGCCGAATGGATTGTTTTCACTCCCGGAATCGTGCCTGCACTTACCATGTCGGTCATGGTATATACTGAACCCGGTGACAAGGTGCTTTTGCAGAGCCCCGTATATCCCCCGTTTTTTTCATCAATAAAGGATAACAAAAGGGAGATTGTAAACAATACACTGGTTGAGGAGGGGGGAAGATACGGTATTGATTTTGATCAACTGGATTACCTGCTGTCACAAAACGTGAAAGTGATGTTTTTCTGTAACCCGCACAATCCGGTAGGCCGCGTATGGTCGGCCACGGAGGTGAGGAGGGTGGTTGAGCTTTGCAACCGGCATAACGTTGTGCTTATTTCCGATGAAATACATTCCGACCTGGTGTTCAGCCCTCACAACCACCTGCCGGCCGCTATGGCAGGAGCGGGGAATGATAATATGGTAATATGCATGGCTCCAAGTAAAACTTTCAACCTTGCGGGGATGGCATCAGCTTTCATGATCATCCCCAATAACAAACTGCGCATGAGGATGAAACAGCTGCTGCAAAACCTTCATATCCACTACGGCAACATATTCGGGCTGGTTGCGCTCCAGGCAGCATACGAGGGCGGCGCTGACTGGCTGGATGCTCTTCTTCATTACCTTAAAGGGAACTTTGATACGGTTGAAAGCTTTTTCAGGGAGGAATTGCCGCAGATCAGGCCTGTCATACCTGAAGGCACCTACCTCGTCTGGCTTGATTGTAGGGGTATGGGAATGGATGATACTCAACTTAAGGAGTTTTTTATAAGGCAGGCCGGTGTTGCAATGAACCCCGGAACTGCATTCGGCCCCGGCGGAAAGGGTTACCACAGGCTTAATGCCGGATGCCCGCGAAGTACCCTGATCAGGGCTCTTGGAATGATAAAAGATGCCTGGCTCAGAAGGTAACCTGCCAGGAACTTCGAAAATTGATGCCGGGATCGGGGAGGTTTTATAGATAATCGACGGCTTCGGATAGTTACAGCAGCCGTCGACTGCCCGTCAGCCTCCTCCCTCATGGCCCTCAAGAAGGTCAGGCCTGAGCCTGCGGGTTCGTTCCAGTGATTTCTCCAGCTTCCATTCAGCTATTCTTTTTTCATTACCTGAAAGCAGAACAGGGGGCACCTCCCAACCCTTGTAGGAGGCAGGCCTGGTGTAGAGGGGCGGGGCAAGAAGGTTATCCTGAAAGGAATCGGTAAGGGCGCTTGTTTCATCAGACATCGCACCCGGCAACAGCCTTATCGTACAATCAGTTACCACAGCCGCTGCAAGTTCGCCACCTGTCAT
>SLMM01000033.1 GCA_007133565.1 Bacteroidales bacterium | reverse complement strand
CTGTTTATCCTGTTTTACCTCCTGACCCGATGTTTTTCCCAATCCGTCGCTTCCCGGCAAGTCAGCACCTTGGCCTTGTTTTTCAGGTTGTTTGATCAAAGGTTCTTTTTCCGGTTTTTTGAATTTCCTTTTCCCGAATATCTTTTCCAGGTCTTCGCTGAATATAACCTCTTTTTCAAGAAGAAGGTCAGCCAGACTGGTAAGTCCGTCCCGGCTTTTTGTAAGCAGGTCCTTCGACCTTTTGTACGCCTTGTCGACTATCTCCTTTACCTCTTTGTCGATCAGCTCGGCCGTTTTCTCACTGTAGGGTTTGGAAAAGTTGTATTCGTTCTGGCCCGAAGAATCATAGAAGCTTATATTGCCCACCTTTTTGCTCATGCCAAAGTATGTCACCATCGCATATGCCTGTTTTGTAACTCTTTCCAGGTCATTCAGCGCCCCGGTCGACACCCTGCTGAAATTTATCTCCTCGGAAGCCCTGCCGCCCAAAGCAACACACATCTCGTCATATAGCTGTTCGGTAGTGGTTATCTGCCTCTCCTCAGGCAGGTACCAGGCAGCACCGAGCGACCTGCCCCGCGGGATGATTGTTACCTTGACAAGCGGGTTCGCATGTTCCAGAAGCCAGCTCAGTGTGGCATGGCCCGCTTCATGATAAGCGATTGTGCGTTTCTCCTCCATCGAGATTATCTTGTTCTTCCTCTCAAGTCCACCGATAATCCGGTCTATTGCATCCAGAAAATCCTGTTTCCCCACAGCTTTCCTGTTTCGCCTTGCAGCTATAAGTGCAGCCTCATTGCATACATTGGCAATATCGGCTCCTGAAAAACCGGGCGTTTGTTTGGCAAGGAAGTCGATATTAAAATCCTCTTCCAGCTTTACGGTTCGCAGGTGAACCTTGAATATCTGAAGCCGTTCGTTCAGGTCGGGAAGTTCAACATGAATCTGCCTGTCAAACCTGCCCGCCCTCAGAAGGGCCCGATCAAGAACGTCAGCACGGTTGGTGGCTGCCAGTAATATAACACCGAGATTTGGCTCAAAGCCGTCCATCTCTGTAAGAAGCTGGTTAAGAGTGTTCTCTCTCTCATCATTGGCGCCGAACCCGGGGTTTTTGCCCCTTGCCCTGCCTACTGCATCGATCTCATCAATAAATACAATGCAGGGAGCTTTGTCCTTTGCCTGTTTGAAAAGGTCACGCACCCTTGATGCACCTACACCTACAAACATCTCGACAAAATCAGACCCGGATATTGAGAAGAACGGCACATTTGCCTCGCCCGCCACGGCTTTCGCCAGGAGGGTCTTGCCTGTGCCGGGAGGACCCACAAGAAGAACGCCCTTGGGTATCTTGCCGCCGAGCTGTGTGTACTTCTGGGGCGTCTTGAGAAAGTCCACTATTTCCATCACTTCCATCTTGGCCTCTTCCAGCCCGGCAACATCCTTGAAGTCGATCTTGACGTTCGATTCCCTGTCAAACATCTTGGCCTTGGATTTGCCGACATTGAAAATTCCGCCGGGCCCGCCGCCCCCGGCTGCACCGCTCATGCGACGGAATATGAATATCCAGATGGCTACCAGTATGAAAATCGGCAACAGCCAGCTCAGCACATCCGAAAAGTAGTCCCTCTCAGTTACGTAATTCACGCTTACTATCTGCTCCTGCTCGAAATCCGCCTGTGCTTCGCGCAACCTCTCCTCAAAAAGTTCAACGGAGCCTATGGTAAAAAAGTAATGCGGGCCTGATCTGGACGCCGATGAAAGTCCCCTGTCGAACAACTCCTCATGCCTGGGCAGGTCAAGCCGTTCCTGCTTGATATATATCCTGGCAACCTCCCGGTTTACCACCTCGATCTTCTCAACATCATGGTGTCTGAGCATATCTCTCTCAAACCTCTGGAAATTGGTCTCCAAAGGCTTACTGCCTGTTCCGAATACCTGAATCCCTATAAAGGCAAGTGCAATCAGTCCGTATATCCAATAGAGATTGAATTTTGGTTTTTTGCCGCCGTTATCTTCAGGTTTGCTCCCCTTCCCGTTACGGCTTTCCTGGTTTTGTTTCTGATCAAACATATTATTTTTTAAAGTAAATCATTCCACCTTGTTGATAATACCGTCGCCCCAAAGCTCTTCCAGGCGGTAAAAATCACGGTACTCTTTCTGAAAAACATGAACAACAATACTGCCAAAATCCATAAGCACCCAACGGGCATTGTCCTGGCCCTCCGTATGTACCGATCGGTGTCCCGTTTTCTCCTTAACCTCATTTACAACCGAATCGGCTATGGCATTCACATGGGTATTGGAATCGCCGTGACATATGACAAAATGGCTGCAGACCCGGTGCTCCAGATTATCCAGGTCGATGTTTATTATCTCCTTACCCTTGACCTTCCTTATGCCCTCCAGTATGTTGCCAAGTAATATTTCGGTGCTGATGTCGTCTTTATTGTTAATCATTAACCTGTTTTGCTGCAAAGTTAATCAATTTTTGAGACATATTGCCGCTATGCAGGTATCAAGAAGCTGCATCAAATTAATTGAAATACAATGCTTATAATTCCATCCTAAAACGTACTTTTATACGCTATATTGCCAAAAACGCTTAACTGAAAACCTGCTTATGCAACATAAGTTTCCCGGCTGGAAAGTACTGGAGTTCGCAGAACTGGATTCCACCAACAATTACTGCAGAGACCTCATTAATAGCGGGGAGGCAGCAGAGGGGACTGTGGTGCATGCCCTTGCACAGACAAAAGGGCGGGGGCAGGGAGTAAAAACGTGGGAGGGTGAACCGGGAATGAACCTTACATTCTCGGTAATCCTGCGCCCTGATTTTCTCAATCCGGCCGACCAGTTCATGCTCTCGATGATCGCATCCGTGGCAATAGCAGGTTTCCTGTCCACCCATACAACCGGTATATCCATAAAATGGCCAAACGACATATATGCAGGCAACAAGAAGATTGCAGGCATACTCATTGAAAACTCGGTAATGCAGAACCGGCTTGACAACTCGGTAATGGGCATAGGAGTTAATATTAACCAGAAGCATTTCAGCGCGGGACTTACCTCTGCCGTATCGCTCAGGCAGCTTACCGGAAAGGTTTTTGACCTTCGCCACTGCCTTGACAGCTTGTGCGGGGAGATCGCGCTTCTTTACAATTTGCTTAAGAACTGGAGGCATGATGAGATAAAACAGCGTTATACCGGTATGCTCTACCGCTTAAATGAGAAAAGCACTTTCAGGTCTTCCGGCAGGAAGTTCAGTGCCATCCCACGGGGGGTTGACGATACGGGCAGGCTGATCGTTGAATTGCCGGGGGGCGGAATAAAGCATTTCAGCCTCCAGGAACTGGAGTTTATTATCCCGCAACCTTAAGCTGAGTGCAACCTTCCGGCTGCATTTATGTAAGTTCTTTGTTATTTAGCTCATCCGAAAGCAATGATGCAGCCATCTCCACCCCTTCCTGCAGGGGCTTTTTGGCCATCATCTTCATCATCATGTTAAGATCGGCACTAAGAACCAGCCTGATCTCCGTATTATCGCCTGACATTTCGCCGAGCTCTATCTCCAGGTCAAACCGGAACGGCCGTGAGCCCTCCGACTCAAACCTGATCTTCTCCTCACTGCCGCCGGGAACCTTTCTCACCCCCACCTCTCCAATACCGTCGATGGTAAAACGGAAATAATCCCCTTTAAACTCAAGATTTCTGACCCTCCCTTCAGGAACCAGTGTCCGCAGATTGCGGATGTCTGAAAGGTACCTGTGTACAGGATGTCTGCCGGCTTTTACGGTCTTTGGAGAGCTTTCAAAAACAGTCATGATAATTCATTTTCCTTACCCCACTCAGAAGGAGCTTTGCGCCATTTTTCGAGTGTTTCGAGCTGCCCTTCGTCAATCAATCCCATTTCCCTGGCAACTTCTATAAGCGTGTTATAATTTGTTAATGTATGCAACTCACATGAATTCTCCCTGAAGCTCCTCCCGGCCTCCTCGAACCCGTATGTAAACACAGCCAGCATTCCCAGCACGTCACACCCGGCCGACCTCAGGGCCTTTACCGCCGATAATGAGCTCCTGCCTGTTGACACCAGGTCCTCAATGACCACAACCCTGTCATCTTCAGATACCATACCCTCAATCCTGTTGGTAAGTCCGTGACCCTTCTGCCCCGGCCTCACATACACAAAAGGAAGTCCCAGTGCCTCGGCGGCAAGCACCCCATGGGCAATGGCCCCGGTAGCCACACCTGCGACCAGGGTAGCCGGGGCGTAAAAGTCCCTGATGAGCCCGCAGAAGAGATCACGCACAAACTTCCGGGTATCGGGAAAAGAGAGGATAAGCCTGTTATCACAGTAAATTGGAGATAACCAACCTGAAGACCATAAAAAAGGTTTTGCTGGTTCCAATTTTATTGCTTTAATTTGTAATAGATGTTGGGCAACTCTCTTTTCTTTCTTTTCCATCGTGCAAATGTATAAAGTTTTTTTCAACGAGCGAATTGTATTCCTGACACCTGATTTTCTGAAAAGCTTTGAGGAAAACCAGGGGCTTTTCTACAAATACCGCGACAAGGCTGAGCTTAAGGAACTGCTGCTTGTATTTCTTGCCCTGAAAAAAATTTCTCAGCTGTTTGTATGCCATCCCGATATAGAAATCCTCATGAATGAATTCCGTTCCTGTTTCAGGTACGTTGAGGCAGCCGGGGGACTGGTGCGGAATGAAAAGAATGAGGTCCTCTTTATAAACCGTTTCGATAAATGGGACCTGCCCAAGGGCAAGGTTGACGGCGATGAAAAAGCGGAAGAGACTGCTATCAGGGAGGTTGAGGAGGAGTGCGGGATACAGGGACTGACAATTGAATCTGAACTTACACCCACCTACCACACCTATTTTGAGAGGGCAATTCCGCACCTGAAGAAAACAAGGTGGTTCAGGATGCTCTACTCCGGCAACGAAAAGCCGAAACCCCAGACCGAAGAATTCATTACACATATCGTCTGGGCCAGGGATAAGGATATGAAACTCATAATGAAAAACACATATCCCTCGACCATTGACCTTATGAATGAAGCTGGCATCATTTGATAATTCCTTCTGATCTCAGTGTTCTGACCAGGTACCTCTCAAAATTCTCCGAGGGCAACGGAGCCGGCGACATGAGCAGCTTGCCATCCCGGTCTATGAAATAGCAGGTTGGGAATATCCTGATATCATAATCCTTCAGAACTGAGGGCTGGTTGCCATAAAAAAGGAAGTCCCAGTTGTAGTCATTCTTTTGCAAAAAACTGTCCATATCCTCAAAACTCTCGCCGATAAATATCGTGACAATCCTGAAATAGCTTCCGTAACGCTCATCTAAGCGCTGCAACAGGTCATACTCCGACAGGCAGGCGTAACTTACGGCTGTGCAGAAATTCAAATAGACAAACTCCCCTTCATAATCAGAAAGAAATGTCATTTCACCATTCCTGTTCTTCAGTTCAAGGGGGGGCGGACTGAACCCGGTCATCAGCCGGGTGGTCTTTTCCCTGATATTACGGGCAATTTCAGCATGCTCCTTAAAAACAGTTGTTGCTGCCAGGGAGTCTGTTACCCTGAGCAGCGCAGACCTGGAAAAATCCGAACCATAAAATGAACCATGAAGTCCCTTGAGCATTACCAGCTCCAGCAGCCTGTCATCTCCCAGCACATTATCTGACTGAAGGGTGTTCCTGAGCCTTGAAATGCTGGCATACCTGTTAATATCTTCAAAAATACTGCTACCCCTCGATGTCCTGCCGAAAAAAAGGAAATAATTATTGTAAATCTGGTTAAACAGCTCCATATAGGGCATATTCCGGTATAAAACCATGTCATTTCTGAAATATTTGTCAGATATGCTTCTTGCAGTCTCTGCCCTTACCATTATCCTGAACATCGCCATCTTGTACCTGCGGTAATCATCAAACCATGCGTGTCCTGACCCGGCGAAACGTCTGTCAGCCCCGACACTGACAGAATCGAGCAATGCCCGGTCGCCCGAAGATATCCTGTCAAAGGTTTCCCCGAAAAGGGTATCATAATATTCGTCGAAATTCCTGATCAAAGAGTTGAGCTCTCTTTCGCCGTGATTGAGAACGGCAAGGTGGACAGGTATGCCTTGATGATAGGGGTTAAGGGCTTCTCTTCCGGTAAGGGACTTATATTCAGGCAACACCACACTGTACTCCCTGTCAGGCTCAACATACATAAACAGATACCATGCCCCGGGATTGGAAAAAATGTATACAGGTCCGCTCACTTCAGGTGTCACGGCCGAAAAGTGCCCTGAACTGTCGACTTCTGCCCGGAAAAATTCAGCCTCTGTATAAGTTATAAGGTCGGCGTATGTGTGAAATACCAGCTCCGTCCCCTCATAACCGGGTGCGTGGCCTTCAATAACCGCCTTCCCGGCAATCACTCCGGCTTTGCCGTATTCGCCGGCCATCAGGATGGCCATTACAGTAATCAGCAACCATCTCATAACAGGAAGCTTCAGAGTTTATAATCACCTATATTCACTCCCCTGGGTACAAACCTTGAGGCATCGCCGCCATGCCTTATAATATCACGTACAATGGTAGAGTTCACAGGTGTATGCTCCGGTATTGTGAGCAGAAAAACAGATTCTATCTTATTGTCCATAGCTTTGTTTACCTGGGCTATGGCTCTTTCAAATTCAAAATCGGCTGCCGTTCTCAACCCCCTCAGGATAAACCCGGCGTTCATCTTGCGACAGAAATCCACCGTCAGGCCGCTGAACCAGGTAACCTCCACCGCCGGCTCATTCTCAAAAACATTGCCTATCCACTCAAGCCTCTTCTCAAGCGGGAAGTAACCCTTTTTACTTGAATTGTATCCCACCGATATAATTATTTTATCAAAAAGAGAAAGGCCTCTCCTTACTATCGATTCATGACCGATTGTAAAGGGATCGAACGAACCCGGGAAAATGGCTGTTTTTTGCATCATGTAGGTTTTTGATTCCGTAATCAGCTGCCGGGAACATCAGCCCGGAATTGCAAAAGTATATATTAAAGAGAGATAAAACCTAACCCGGGGCTTCCAAAATTGAAAATTGATGCACATGAAAGTTCAGCTTCATTGTTTATACATAAAGGTAATACTGCCAAATACGCAATTTGCATCTATAGCAAGGTGGGGAATATCAGGGTCAAAATCATCAGAGGTGAAACTGCCGCGGCCAAACAGCGGCGTGTTTGTATCCGGCATCTTAACACCTGCAAAGACAGCATCAACCGTTATTGATACCGGGATACCGCAAGGCAGGTAAATTGTGCTGCCTGAAAACAGGTTGTTTATTCTGACCCCCTCTTTTGCAGAAGGTTGCTCCAACCGGTCAAGGTAAAGCACAACGGTCGAAAAAGCTATCTGCAGTGCGGCAGGCGGTTTCTTCGATGCATGGATGGTCTCCGACCTGAAGAATATTTCATTTTCTGCCGTTTTAACCGGCCAGGGCAAAGAATTTCCAATCAACAATTTAAGGCCCGACAGTATAAGGAATACTCCGACAAGTGTCCTGAAGACCGGTATTTCAATAACGAATATCACTCTTGCAAGCAGGGTCAATCCTGAAAGCAGAAAAAATACCCCCCAGAAAACAAGATTATCCATTTCTGTGGTCCTGATTTGGTTATTTTATCATACACCGCTCATGAATGCAGGTTCCCTGACCCTTTCGTCAAGCAACGCAATATCCAGAACATCAATAATGTTCCTCACATAATGGAAATTGATCCCCTTCAGGTATATCTCCTTGATCTTTTCCATGTCTTTCCTGTTGTCTTCGGAGATGATGATATTTGTAATACTGGCTCTTTTCGCAGCCAGTATCTTCTCCTTGATGCCCCCAACCGGCAATACCCGTCCGCGCAAGGTAATCTCCCCGGTCATGGCTGTTGCCTTTTTCACTTTCCTTTGCGAAAAGGCAGATGCCATTGAGGTTACCATTGTTATCCCTGCAGATGGACCGTCCTTGGGTATTGCCCCTGCGGGCACATGGATATGAACGTTGGTCTTTTCAAATATGCCGGGGTCCACGCCAAGATAACCGGCATGGGACTTCAGGTATTCGTGTGCGAGCTGAGCCGATTCCTTCATCACATCTCCCAGGTTACCTGTTATGGTAAGATTTCCCTTGCCCTTGCTGAGGCTTGTCTCCACGAAAAGTATCTCCCCTCCCGATGGTGTCACGGCAAGTCCTGTAACAACGCCTGCAAGGTCATTGCCCTGGTAAAAGTCCTTGCTGTATTCCGGCGGGCCAAGTATCTGCCGCACAAGTTCATTGTTCACCTTCCTTTCGGGGTCTTCGCCAAACGCCATCTTCTTTGCTATTCCCCTCACTATCTTTGCTATCTTCTTATCCAGTTCCCTTACACCCGATTCCCTGGTATAGTTCTCAACGATCACCTCAAGTACTTTTTTAGGGATCATCAGCGCGTTCTTCTCCATCCCGTGGTTATGAAGCTGTTTGGGTAAAAGGTGGCGACGTGCGATCTCAACTTTCTCCTCAACGATGTAACCGTTAACGTTTATTATCTCCATCCTGTCCCTGAGTGCGGGATGAATGGTATTAACCGTATTGGCAGTGGCAATGAACAATACACGCGACAGGTCATAATCAAGCTCCAGGTAATTGTCGTGAAAAGCAAAATTCTGCTCCGGGTCGAGTACCTCAAGAAGAGCTGAGGCCGGGTCACCGTGCACATCCCGGCCAACTTTGTCAATCTCATCAAGAATAAAAACGGGGTTTGATGATTTTGCCTTTTTTATATTCTGCATTATGCGTCCGGGCATTGCACCTATATAGGTTTTTCTATGGCCCCGTATCTCAGACTCATCATGCAGGCCCCCGAGGGACATCCTGACAAATTTCCTGCCTATTGCACCGGCAACCGACCTTCCGAGCGATGTCTTTCCTACCCCCGGCGGGCCTACCAGGCATATAATGGGTGATTTCATGTCACCCTTGAGCTTGAGTACGGCAAGGTGTTCAAGAATTCGCTCCTTCACACTCTCCAGTCCGCTATGGTCCCTGTCCAGCACCCTGCTTGCCCTTTTAAGGTCAAAATTATCCCTGGTGTATTCTCCCCAGGGCAATTCAAGAAGCAGGTGCACATAGTTGACCTGTACAGAATACTCACCCGACGCCGGGTTAAGGCGCTGGAGCTTTGTCAGTTCCTTCTCAAAGGCCTCTCCCACCTCCTTTGACCATTTCTTTTTTGAAGCCCTGTCGCGCATCTCGGCAATCTCCTTCTCAAGGGGGTTGCCTCCCAGCTCATTCTGAATCGTCTTCATCTGCTGGTGCAGCAAATACTCCCTCTGCTGCTGGTCAAGCTCCGATTTAACCTTTGACTGGATATCCTTTTTCAGTTCGAGCATCTGCACTTCCCTGCTGAGATGCTCCAGCAGCATTCCGGCACGTTTGTCTACCTGATCCGTTTCCAGCAGCTTCTGCTTGGCAGTTATATCTACATCTGAATTGGAGCATATGAAGTTCACCAGAAAGGTGGAGCTTTCGATATTCTTAACAGCAAATGAAGCTTCGGGGGGGATGTTTGTGGAAAGCGTGATTATCTTAAGCGAAAGATCCTTTAGCGATCCTATAAGAGCCTGGAACTGGCTTCCTTTTCTTTTGGGCATTATATCCTCCAGTCCCTGCACCGAAGCCCTGAGGTAAGGTTCAGCCTCAACAATTCCGGTTATTTCAAAACGTTTCTTCCCCTGGATTATAACCGACGTTGCTCCGTCTGGCATCTCAAGTATCTTGAGGATCTGTGCTACAGTCCCCACCCTGTATAAGTCCCCCATCAAGGGGTTGTCTGTTTCCATGTCCTTCTGGGCAACTGCCCCTATGATCTTATTCCCCTTGTAGGCGTCCCGGATAAGCTTGATTGATTTTTCCCGGCCTACGGTAATCGGAATTATCACTCCAGGAAACAGTACAGTGTTCCTTAACGGTAAAATGGGGAGGATGTCGGGCACTTCCGTGCGCCTGAGCATATCCTCATCTTCTTCAGAGATAAGGGTTATATAATCGGCATCCTCTTCGCCAGGGTTACCGCCAAGTATGTCGGACCATAAGAGGTCATCATTCTTTTTACTCATTTTTTCTTTTTAATATTGTTCTGACACTTTGTCAGACCCGCCTTCTCAATACCTTACAGGGATTTAACGGCAAGTAATGTGCCAAAGGCATGAAACCACATGAAAATAAGGTTCCCTGTCATTTTATAAACAAAAGCCACGGAAAATGGTTCGCACAAAAAAACCCCGCACTTGCAGGGTTTTATGCTTTGGCCCGTAATGGTCCTACTTCTTTTTGTCCATGTGCTTCTTGTAGCGGTTCATGAACTTGTCGACCCTGCCCGCGGTGTCGACCAGCTTCATCTTGCCTGTATAGAAAGGATGTGATGTATTTGATATCTCGAGCTTGAACAGAGGGTATTCCTTTCCGTCTTCAAGCTTGATAGTCTCTTTAGTTGGAGCAGTTGAACGCGAAATAAAATGTTTGTCGTTCGACATATCCTTGAACACCACCAGGCGATAATTTTCGGGATGAGTATCTTTCTTCATATCTTTATGTTTTTATCGGAGTGCAAAGATAATTCTTGTATTTATAATTTCAAAATAATTTCCGGCTTAATCACTCCGACGGCACCCAATACCGGCAGGTCCTGTATTCCTTACCTCATCTCAAACAGGTGCGCAAGACCCTCTTCCGACAGTTCAGGAAAACTTTCATGTACAAATTCATTTTTCTTGTAATCATGACGGTATCCTGAGGCAAGTGTTTTATGGTTGAGGGTTATATCCCTGACAGCGTCAATGATATAGTCAATCTCCCTGTCTGTCGTGGTGGGGTGCAGCGACATCCTGACCCATCCCGGCTTTGATGAAAGGTCGCCGTGATTGATCATATCGGTTATTTCCTCCGACTTTTCATGGCTCACCTCAAGCAAAAAGTGTCCGTAGGTGCCGGCGCATGCGCAGCCTCCCCGTACCTGGATGCCGAATTTGTCGTTAAGAAGCTTCACAAAAAGGTTGTAGTGAATATCGGGATGGTAAAACGAAAAGACTGCAAGCCTCTCCTCCACATTATCAGCAAGTATTTTAATGCCATCTATGCTCCGCAGTTTAAGAAACACCCTTTTTACAATCTCATCTTCTCTCTCCCTGATCCGGGATGTCCCCATAAGCTCCTTCAGCTCAATTGCCAGTGCTGTCCTTATTGCCTGAAGAAACCCCGGAGTGCCGCCATCTTCACGTACCTCGATATCATCAACATATTTATACCTGCCCCAGGGGTTTGTCCAGTCCACCGTCCCTCCCCCTGAGTCGTCGGGCGATTCGCTGTTGTAAAGGCTTGCATCAAAAATAAGCACTCCGGATGAACCCGGTCCGCCGAGGAACTTATGGGGAGAAAAATAGATCGCATCAAGCTTCTCCATCGGGTCGGGGGGATGCATGTCAATATCAACATAAGGGGCCGAAGCGGCAAAATCGACAAAACAGACCCCTCCATGTTCATGCATTATCCTGGCAAGCTGATAGTAAGGGGTCTTTATTCCTGTAACATTCGAACAGGCAGTGAATGCCCCTATCTTGAATTTCCTGTTGTCGTAATCTTTAAGGATGGCCCGCAGCGATTCGGGATTCACCAGAAGGTTTTCGTCAGGTTCGATCAGCACCACATCTGCAATCGTCTCATACCAGGAGGTGTGGTTGGAATGATGTTCCATGTGGGTAAGGAAAACGACAGGCTTGTCGATTTCCCTAAGGCATTCCTTGTTCATAAGCTTTCCGCAGCCCTTGAGCCCGAGGATCCTCTGGAGCTTGTTCACAACGGTTGTCATGCCGTTGCCGGCAGTGATTATCACATCATTCAGTCCGGCATTTACATGTCTTTTAATCCTCTTCTGCGCAAGATGGTAACAGTGGGTGGTATGGCAGCCGTTATGGCTGGTTTCGGTATGGGTGTTCCCCACAAATGGCCCGAAAACTCCCAAGATCCTGTTTTCTATATCGGTATACAGCCTGCCGCTCGCAATCCAGTCGGCGTAAACAATATTCTGCCTGCCGAAAGGAGATATAAAAGATGCATCTATACCGATAATATTGTGCCTGAATTGTTGAAAATACCTCTCTGATCCGGTCATCATAGTAATATTTGATCCTGTAAATATAATCCGGATTTAAATATATAAATCTGATATATAGCATATTTTATGCAACCGCACATAACATGGGCATAATCAGTGGAGCCGGATAATCCTAAGGTCTATCAGCAGGAATGTAATGATCATTATGACTGAATAAACCAGGTAAATGCCGACCGGGGTATACTCCCCGATTTTTATCTTAAGCCTGAAATGGTTATACAGCAAAAGGACCAGCTTCTCAAGAAAAAAGACGATCGTGGTAGCCAACGCCACTCCAACAAGGCCGTAGTACCTGATGAGAAATATACTCAGAGAAACGTTAAGAACTATCTCAACCAGTGATGCCCCCATCACTATCCTTGTTTTCTTCAACCCTATCAGTATTGTTTGCGGGAAAAGAAGGCGACTGGTGATCAGCAGCAGATATATCATGAACACATCGGCACTGCGTGAAAACTCCGGACTGAAAAGGTTAATGTAGATCACTTTGCTGAAAAACAGCAATATTATGGAAATTGGGAATAGCATATGCATCAGCCGGGCCGACCTCCTTTTAATATTGGCAAGGGCCGGCCTAATCCTGCCCGGGTCGGAAAACTCGGGCAGCATGGCATTGCTCAGCCCGTTGGCCATCAATATTACCAGTGGCATCTCCTTTGCACCAAATCTGAAAAGTGCAAAACTTGCCGGATCATAATATGCCGTAATAATCACCCCGTCAATATACTGGGCAGAACCGCTCAGGAGCGAACTGATGATAAGCGGCATACCGAGTGATATATGCTCTTTCATAAAGCCGGGTGAAAACCTGAACCTGGCATGCCTTTTAAGCAGCACGGCAAGCCAGACCAATCTCAGTGCAGATATTGCTATCAGGCCCCATATCGCATATTCAACAGGATATCCGGCCAGAACAGGCAGGGTTACCATTGCAAGCTGAACGGCAAATGTAAGAACACCGTAAATGACCATGTCGGCCGGCCTGTTCTTTAAAAGGTATATGTACTCAATAAGATGTCCGGGATTACTGATAAGCACAAACACAAACACCAGGTTCATGAAAGTTATATCCTTTACACCTTCAAAAAGGTGAAAGGCCCTCTGGAACAGAATACAGAATAAAAAAGCAATAAAGCTGAAGGCAGAAAGCAGGAGGAATGCATTGAACAGCTCGGGCGACCTTGGTTTCCTGTTAAGAGATACCACCTTGAATGTCTTGTTGCTGTTGTAAAGCGGGAGAAGCGACTGGATAAGTCCGTTAACCCAGAAAAAACTCACAGCGCTTGCAATGAAGAGCGAAAGCTCATAATAACCTATTTCGGCCACTGAAAGTGAACTTCTTGCAAAGATCACGCTGATAAGGAGAAATGTGGTAAACCTGAGGATCTGGAATGCCTGGAGGCTTCCCACATTTGATATTTTCTTGAGAAAAACCAAGCCTTTATATTGTTTTGGGAGGTAAATATATGGATAAAATATTTATCTTTGCACTCGCAAAATGGTGGTCGTAGCTCAGCAGGTTAGAGCGTCAGATTGTGGCTCTGAAGGTCGCCGGTTCGAATCCGGTCTTCCACCCGGAAATTTCAGAACCCTAAAAGGAGGTAGATACCGTTCCGGTACAGCCTCCTTTCTTTTCAATTTATGATACGAACTATAACTACCGAAAAGATCCCCATCAAGATGTGGCTTGATGATATTGAACCTGGTGCACTGCAACAGGCAAAGGATATTGCCAACCTCCACCATGCAGAAGGTCATGTGGCGCTCATGCCGGATTGCCACCAGGGTTTCGGGATGCCGATCGGGGGGGTGCTCGGCACACGGGATGTCGTAATACCCAATGCCGTGGGGGTTGATATAGGTTGCGGGATGTGCGCCCTACGTACTTCTTTGCAGGAGCTGTCCCGCAACAGGCTTGAGTCCCTTATTCATGAAATAAAGAGAAGCATACCAGTTGGCTTCAGGCACCACAAGACACCCAGGGACAGCAAACTCATGCCTCTTGTCAAAGGAAAAATGCCGGTCGTGGAAAGAGAATACGGCAATGCCACCCGTCAGCTCGGCACTCTTGGCGGAGGGAACCATTTTATTGAGCTGCAGAGGGGATCAGACGGGTATATATGGATCATGGTTCACTCCGGCAGCAGGAACATTGGCAAGCAGGTAGCCGACCACTACTACAGGAAAGCTGTGAAAATGAACGAAAAAGCCGGTAAAGATATCAGGCCGCCAAAGCAATTATCATTCCTGCCGCTCGATTCGGAGGAGGGAGAAACCTATATGCGCGAAATGGAATATTGCATAGGTTTTGCATTTGCAAGCCGGAAAGAGATGATGGATGTGGTATCGGCATCTGTGTCTGATATAACCGGAGACGACGTAAAATTCTCACGTTTTATTAACATTGCCCACAATTATGCCAGAATTGAGGAGCACTTCGGCATGAAGCTGGTCGTTCACCGCAAGGGAGCGACCTCTGCCCGCAAGGGTGAATACGGCATCGTGCCGGGTTCCCAGGGCAGCAACAGCTACATAACCATCGGGCGCGGCAACCCTCAGAGTTTTGAAAGCTGTTCGCACGGAGCAGGAAGAGTAATGGGAAGAAAAGAGGCGCAGCGTAAACTCGATCTGAAATTTGAAAAGGATAAACTTGACAAAATGGGTATAATACACAGCATTTACAGGCAAAAGGATCTGGACGAGGCATCAGCGGCATACAAGAATATTGACAAGGTTATGAAAATGCAGTCCGACCTGGTAGAGATCGACACGGTTCTTGAGCCGCTGGCTGTAGTGAAGGGGTGAAATACCCAAAAAGCCCCGGGATTGAACCCGGGGCCCTGAAGATATAGCTGTTACGTATATACGTGACCAGATTATTTAAATAAAATGCTGTGTGATCTTGCCGCTGTCCTTATCCTTCAATATCCGCTTCATTGACCCATCGGGCATTACCTCTTCCTTAACCAGGAGATGATCTTTGTCAAACTCTTCAAATACGGCTATCGGGTCGGATTTCTCCCTGCCCCGCCATACATCAAGCTTAACCGGCTCCCACCTTTTTGACTGAACCGAACGGTAACATGCATCCATGATCTCGTTAACGATGTACCCGTCATAGAATGTCTCCATACATTCTCTGCCGCTCTCCCATGCATTCAGCATGTCGGTAAACATGTTGTTATTCCCAAGCTCATGCACCTCATCACTTACCGGAAAGATCCATCCGCGGTCAGATTCTGCTTTTTCGGCCACATACCCCTTTTTACCGCCGGCAGTAAACATTTCTATTCCGGTGCGCAGAAAATTGTTGATCCATATGGTACCCTCGGTTCCCATAACCTCATCCCTCAGGTCCATGCCCCCCCTGAATGTCCAGCTTACTTCGAACTGTGCCATGGCACCGTTATCGTAACGCACGAATCCAATGGCATTGTCCTCTGCATCGATCGGCTTTACAAGAGTGTCTGCCCAGCAGATAACCTCAACAGGCTTTACATCCTTTCCTATATAACCACGGGCTATCTCAATACAGTGACAACCCATATCAAGCAGAACTCCGCCTCCCGATATCTCCTTGTCCCAAAACCAGTCAGAGTGAGGCCCGGGATGCGTTTCCCTGGAACGCACCCATATTACGTCGCCTATCACGCCCTGCTTTACAGAGTTATAGGCAGTAAGGCACTTGGGAGTGTATACAAGATCCTCCAGGTAGCCGTGGAAAATACCGGCCTTCTCAACAACATCCAGCATCTTTCTGGCCTCTTCGGCATTCCTTCCAAGGGGTTTGGTGCACAGGACGGCTTTTTTCGCCTCGGCGGCCAGTGTAACCGCCTCAAGATGAATATTGTTGGGCAGACCTACCACAACAACCTCTACTTCGGGATTGTTTACTGCCGCAGACATGTCAGTAGTCCATTCGGGGATGTTATGCTCGGCAGCAAACTTTTTTGCCCTTTCACCGTCAGAATCGCAAACTACATGAACCTTGTCCCTGCTCCGGAGGCCCTGTAATGAAGCAGTATAAAACCCGCCAATAAAGCCGGCGCCTAACATTGCAACTTTCGCCATAATCAAATAGTTTTTGGTTAGCAGATTGGTTTATTTTTAAACAGGCTTACCCTGAAATAGCCGATTTGCTAACAATATTAGCCAAAATTGCAGATAAATCAAAAGTAATATGGCAAAACCGTTAACCGAGATACATTCTCAGAAGTTTGTTCTTGGACTTGTGACGGAGACGCTTCAACGCCTTCTCCTTGATCTGCCTTGTACGTTCTTTGGTCAGCCCCAGCTCCTCTCCGATAGCTTCAAGTGACATCTCCTGCCTGCCAAGGCCGAAATAGCACTCCAGCACATTACGCTCCTTCTCTGACAGGATACTCAGGGTACGGAAGATCTCCTTGCGAAGCGAATCAACCATCAGCTCTGAATCGGCAATGGGAGAATCCTTGTTCTCCATGACATCCAGAAGGCTGTTGTCCTCACCATCAACAAACGGTGCATCGAAAGACATGGGCCTGCCGTTAAGCTTAAGCGTACCGGCCACCTTTTCCTTCGGCATATCAAGTTTCGCAGCAAGCTCTTCATCAGAGGGATCGCGCTCATGTTCCTGCTCAAAACGCGAACTGACCTTGTGTATCTTACCCAGAGATCCAACCTGGTTGAGAGGCAGCCTTACAACCCTGGCCTGTTCCGAGATTGCCTGAAGAATTGACTGCCGTATCCACCATACCGCATAGGATATGAATTTGAAACCCTTTGTCTCGTCAAACTTGGTAGCAGCTTTGATAAGACCAAGATTCCCTTCGTTTATAAGGTCGGGAAGACTTAATCCCTGGAACTGGTATTGCTTTGCAACCGATACAACAAAACGCAGGTTGGCCTTGACCATTTTCTCAAGCGCATCCTGATCTCCTTTTTTAATCCTCTGTGCCAGCTCAACTTCCATCTCAGGCGAGATTAGATCCTCTTTGCCTATCTCCTGCAGGTACTTTTCAATGGAGTTTGAATCACGGTTTGTGATCGACTTGGTTATTTTTAATTGCCTCATATATATATATTATTGTGTGTTAGTTAAATTAATCAAGTTTTACTGCCTCTCTCTGAAGGAAAGCAGGTGCCGGTAACGTTCCTCGTTCAAATTAAAATTTGGCGGGTCGGTTTTTTTCTCGATCAGTCCCAGAAGCTTCAGTTCTATTATGTGATTGGTGGCTGCCGTCTGCGACACCCCAAGTTCACGGACTATATCGCCAAATGAAGAATGACCGTGTTTTTTAAGCATTTCAAGAATCGCCATCTTCACGTTATCATTCAAAATTTCCCGGGACCTGAAAACGGTTAATTTCTCAACAATATTGTCCTTGCTTTGTTCATGCATAACAACATTTTTATTGTTAAACGATCTTTTTGTCTATATATTCTGAGTTCATAATGTGCAGGGTACCCATATAATTAAGTTTGAATTCAATCAAGTCTCCCACCTTGTATTTGGGCCTTCTGGTTCCAAGGTCCACAACGATCATATCTGATGTAGCGCCCGTGATCTTTATCTTTTTGTCAACCGGTTCGACATAGTCAATATTTATGTCAAGAATGCCTATATCAAGTATGGCCCTGTAAGTTGTTTTGCCAAGATCCTTCTCGTCAAATTCGGGCGAATCACCAGTCAGGTTGGCCCCAATTTCACCAACCGGAACGACAGGTTTCTCTGTAAGCTCTATTATCTCTGCATGCAGCTTGAATATACCATTCTTCATCCCTTTGATAAGCTTGCCGGTAAAGAGGTCCTTGCCGAAAAACAAACTCTCCCCCACCCTGAAATGGTCAATCGTTTTAGGCAGGATCCCCTTTACAAGAAGCGGTATTGTAACGGAAGATCCGCCTGAAACATATGGTATCTTCCTTTTAAACTTAGCCTCTATCAGTTGCTTATACAGACCCAGCTGTATAAGCTTGTCCTGACTGGGCATTATCCCGTAAAGGCAGTTAAGATTAGTGCCTATGCCGATAACCTCAATATTGGGAAGGTTAAAAATTCTCCCGTAAAAATCTATCAACTGCTCACCCAAAACCCCTTCGCGAAGATCACCCATCTCGACCATAATAATGATCTTGTGAACCTTCTCCTGCTTTATTGCCTCCTGATTCAAAAGTTTTATTGTATAAAGCTCAGTGTTAAGGCTAATATCGGCATATCTGACAACTGACCTTGCTGCCCTCTTTGCCGGCGGTTTGATATAAACTGTCTCTATATCAGGTCTAATGCCTTTTACAGCCTTCAGGTTGCGAACCCTTGAGTCGCATACCTGCTTGATCCCCAAATCTATTACCTCCCTGAGATAGGTCCTGTTACCGCATAACAACTTTGTAACGATACCCCAATCAATATTATTATCCCTGAAAAGTTTATCCAGGTAATTGTAGTTATGATTAAGCTTCTCCTTTCGGAGTTCCATAAATGCCATGATCTTCAATTTTAGCTGACAATCTGCCTGGGTATGGACTCGGGCAATCTTGTCAATAGTTCATAATTCAGCTGATTGCTGAATTCACTGAATGAAGCGACTGAAATGGTAAGATCGCCCTGACTCCCTATAAGAACAACCTCATCACCGGCCTTTACACCTGGCAGTTGTGTGACATCTGCAATAAGCATATTCATGTTTACAAGTCCTATCACTCCCACACGGTGGCCGTTTATGAGAACACGCCCCTGGTTACTGAGCGACCTGTTATACCCATGTGAATATCCTACAGGGATAACTGCTATATTCTTGTCTTCCTGGGCAAGAAATATTGTTCCGTAATTTACAAACTCACCCCTCTTAACCTTTTTTATACTCATTACCCTGCTCTTCCAGCTTATAACCCTTGTCAGCGGGTCACTCTTCTCCTTCCTTCTGCCTATATACTGGATAAAAGTCTCGGCACTGGGCCAGTATCCGTACTGAAGGATCCCCATTCGAACCATGTCAAAACGCGCTGAAGGATAGGTCAGCGCAGCAGCAGAGCTTGCAACATGCCTGAACTCCGGCAACAGTCCCCGCTCCCCGAACCATTTGCAAAGCCGCACGAACCGCGAGATCTGCTTCTGAATTCTGACATGATTCGCAATACTCTCAGCACCTGCGAGATGCGTACATAAACCCTTGAGCACAAACGCCTTCCTGTTTTTCAGAATCATATCGGCCGCTTTTCTTATCTCCTGCCGGTTCATGCCGGTTCGGTTCATTCCCGTCTCCATTTCAATATGGATCAGTCCCGGCTTCCTGGTATTATTGTATATCGAGATCACCTTTTCAAGGCGCCGGACATCAAACACAAAAAACTCAACCTCATTCGTTACGGCCCACTCAATATCCATATCATCAAGCCATCCCATTATCATTATCCGGGTTTTGGGCTTCTTTATCTTCATAAGCCCTCTTGCCTCGCATGCGCTGAAAACCGAAAAATGCTCAATACCGGCCTCTTCAGCAAGCGGTACGTAGGCATCCATTCCATGGCCGTAGGCATTTGACTTTACAACAGAGGTTATAAGAACATTTTCACCAAGTTGTTCCCTCAAAAACTCAATGTTGCCCTTAACGGCTTTCCTGCTTATTTCGATAACCGATGTGTCAGCCATTTTCCTCTTCAAGTAATCTGTCCACCAACCGAACAAGCATCTCTACACCTGTTGCAGTAATATCATCGGGAAAATCATAATCAGGATTATGCAGCTCGGGATGTCCCTTGCCTGCACCGATCCCGAAAAGGAGTCCCCGGCTCTCTTTAGTAAACCATCCAAAATCTTCAGACCATCTGAATGCATCTTTTTTCTCATTCACTTTCAGGCCAAGTTCGCCCGCTGTTTCCCCGGCCAGCTTTGCAAGATGCCGGTCATTTACCGTTGAAGGGAACCTTTCGTCAAAGCTGACGGAACTTTTAAGCCCCTCCTCTTCGGCTATCCGTGAAACCAACTTTTCTGCAATATCCGTAAGCATATCCATCTCACTGTCCTCGCATGCCCGCAGGGTTGCCATAACTACTGCGTGTCCCGGACTGGTACCGAAGGCAATTTCTCCCAGCCGGGCATGTATGACGGTTGCAAGTGTAAAGCTGCCGAACTCCTTCCGGTCGGCCAGCCGGGGCAATTCATCCAGCAAACGCGATACTGCGTGTGCCGGACTGATGCCGTTTTCCGGTTCGGCCGCATGCGAGGTTTTGCCGTCCAGAGCGGCTATGAGCCCTACTGAGGCCATTGCAAATACCCCTTCCTTCAGAATTATCTCGTTCTTGCCGTATCCCGGCAGGTTATGCATCGCTATGAAGTAATCCGGACGCAGGGCTTCAAATACAGGGTCATGAATTACTTGTTCAGCCCCTTTCCCGTTCTCCTCAGACGGCTGAAAAAGAATAACCAGCTCACCTTTTTCAGGCCGTTTCTCTGCGTAATATTTTGCAACCCCGGCTGCAACGGCCATGTGGCCGTCATGTCCGCAGGCATGCGAAACCCCTTTGTTAACCGACCTGTAGTCAAAATCATTTTCCTCGTTAACCGGCAGTGCATCAAGCTCTGCCCTGACCAGAACACGCGGCCCGGGTGCAGAACCACAGAACCTTGCCGCAAGTCCGTTTCCCCCTATCCCGCAGATCAGTCTGTTCGGGCCAAGTTCTTCCAGGAACCTGGCAATCCTGCGCGAGGTCATCTCCTCCCGGCCCGATAATTCGGGATATTTATGCAACTCTTTTCTTAAATTGATGATTAACTCCAGGTCAGATGCTCTGAGCATAAAGGCTTTCTGTGGATGAACTACTTGTTTTTGGCAAGCCTCATTTCCATGTACTTACTGGTGAACCCAAGCTTTTCGTACAGGTGCCTTGCAGGATTATCATATTCCACGTGAAGTTTCACATCACCTTCTGCAAGCTCTAAGGCTTTCATCATTAACTCCTTACCGTATCCCTTGCCTCTGAACTTCTGGTCAACTGCAATATATACGAGTATATTTTCTGGAATGTAGCCCTCCATGCCCGTTTTGTTGATCACCACCGCACCAACGATATCATCGTCCAGCTTGCCCTGTAATACGAAGCCTCCCGGACCGGGTCTTTCGCTCATGGCATATGCGATCGCCATGCCTATTGCCTCTTTTGTGTCGCGAAACTGGTCAAGATGGTTATGAAGAAAGTCTATTATCTCGGTTCTCTCCTGATCTGTAATGAGATTTGATGAATTGAAAATTTTAAATCGTAACATAAATATTATTTTGCAATTAATTTCTGCACGACAAAATTACAAAAAACAGGGGAGAGATGCAAATAATTCTATTAATACCACTCCCGGTGCAGTGTTAGTGGGGCAGGCGCTAATTGCAATCCTTAACATCTATATATGTGCCACATACGGCAGAAGGTGAAGCTAATGACCTGAATTAGCTGTTCTAACCTGTCCATTAACAGGGATAAAACCTTAAAATATTTGTTTCTGTAGAAACTAATTGCCATATAAATCAATTTCCACCTGGCAATTTTCAGATTTGCATGATCATTTCTGGTCGGAGACTATTTCGTCTTCAAAGATAATGACCGGGCTTGCATCGATGCTCTGGATATCCAGGTAGTCTATCAGCAGGTCAAGGGCATTGTTGATGGTTTGGGCATCGCCGGGTGATACGGTCCTTAAATTTTCCGACAGGCGTTCATGCATAAGCGGGGGTATCGAATCAAGGAGGTCTGAGGACTTTGAAGTAAGGACAATTGTAGTTTTCCTTTTATCATCCTTTTTCGGAAGTCTTGCAATAAGACCCCTGCTCTCCAGCCTGTTTATTATACCGGTAACAGTGCTGGGATTAAGATTAAGGTAACGACAGATATCCTTCTGGGTAGCCCTGAAATCGGGCGAGTTCCTCAGGAAGTTAAGGCAGAGCACCTGGGGAATGCTTACACCGTGTTCCCTGAGTATCTTTTTGGATTCCAGGTTAATGGAACGAACTATCTTCCTTATTTTTATCAGGATATCGGTATTATCCACTGCTCCTGTGCTTGGTTGCAACGGCTAAATTATATAGAATTTCAATAAAAGGAAAGCAAAAAGAACGGTTTCACATGTCTCCTGTCTGACAGGGCCAGTTCATCCATCATTTCAGCCATGGCTAATATATCTGTTTTACCCGGATCTTGGCTCATCGCGCAGGTGCAGGAAAACACAGGGAGAAGGAGAAAAGCAACAGGGATTTTATCCCTGCAGTCGGAAAGAGAAAAGCCGGCTGTAAAACGTACCTTCACAGCCGGCTGTATATGTCGGCGACCAATAGCCGCCGGTGAAATAATGTACTACCTGTAGTCTGCCTTCACATAATCAGCATTAAGCAAATATTCAAGGCTTATCCTCACACTTTCTATTGGTTCGTAGTTGTACTGCTCAACCTCAACGATATGATATCTCATACCGGCCAGTTCGGCATTCTCGTACGCAGGCCTGAAATCCATCTTGCCGCTCGCACCTATCTCTTCATGGTCCTTTACATGAAACATCAGGAAACGGCCGGGGTACCTCCTGAAATAATCAACAGGATCCTTGCCGCCTTCAGCTATCCAGAAGAGGTCAAGCTGGTAGAAAACAAGGTCGGGATCGGTATTCTCAAGCATATAATCATAGGCTACAACACCCTCCACTTCACTGAATTCAATGGCATGGTTGTGGAAACCAAACTTAACGCCCCTGTCCCTGGCCATACTTCCTATGGTGTTGAAGTAATCACACCATTTCTGCAGGTTCTCCAGGCTTTCAAATGCTGAACGGTCCATGGTGGGAGCTATCATATAGGGTATCCCGCCCCTAACATGGGCCTCTATGGCCTGGTTCCACCAAGCCATTGCATCATCCCATTGATCTTCTGAAGGCAGGGGGCGGTATACATGGGTGCTGAGATGTTCCATTCCATGCTTCTCAACAAGAGCAGCAAAATCGGCTGGTTCCATGCCGTAAAACAGACCATTCTGATATCCGGCCGACTCAACAAAGCTGTATCCCATTTCACCAAGCGCCTGGATAGTTCCTTCAGGATCTGCATTCATATCACCCCGGACTGACCAGAGCTGAATTCCGATGAACTTTTCTTCTGCAGGAGCTTCACATGATACCATGCCTGCTGCAATAAAGCAGGCAATTAAAACAAATCCGATAAAATAAGTGATCCTTTTCATAATTGTGATTTTTAGTTTGTAGGTATTTAGGTTAATAAATAAATCCGGCACTTTACGGCAAAGCCTTTCATTTTCAGATCAATTCATTTCCATCCAGGCTTGCAACCTGTAAAAATATTAAAAAAACAGTTGCCATACTATCATATCGTAACATTTTTTAACCTTACTGCGCCTTGCCGGGGATAAAACGGGGCGAAGCTCACCTTTTCATAAACGGCATGTTCCTGCTTATCAAATGATCAATAATTTCAACATTCCCCGCCGAGGTCAGACGGTCCTCCTCTGTATTGAGAGTATAATCAACAAGCCTATCAACTGTTGTTTCGGCAACATGAGTGCGTGTATCAGACGACCCGTAATAGATCAGCACCTTCCCACCCGGCATCTGCACCCAGCCGTTCGAAAACACCACGTTCGACACATCTCCAACGCGTTCATCTCCATCCGGTGCAAGGAAATACCCGCCCGGCCTGTGGATCACCTCCGAAGGGTCTTCAAGGCCGGTCATGAACAGGTAAAGCACATAACGCAACCCGGCAGCACACATCCTCACCCCGTGGGCAAGATGGAGCCAGCCCTTTTCAGTCTTCAGGGGAGGCGGGCCCTGCCCGTTTTTTGCCTCCTTTATTGTATGATAGACCCTGGCATCTACAATCTTTTCATCAGTTATGCCTGCGCTCTCCATCGAATCTGTAAGGGCCCAGCCTATTCCTCCTCCCGAACCCGCCTCGATAAAAGCATCCTGGGGCCTGGTGTAAAGTGCATATTTGCCCTCAACATATTCGGGATGAAGCACTACGTTGCGCTGCTGCGCCGACACGGTTTTCAGATCGGGCAGCCGGTCCCACTCCCTGAGGTCACGGGTCCGGGCAATACCGCAGGCTGCCAGCGCCGAAGAGGTGTCGCCCGGATGAGCCGAGGGGTCTTTCCTTTCAGCACAGAAAAGGCCGTATATCCATCCGTCCTCATGCTTTGTGAGCCGCATATCATAAACATTGGTCTCTTCAGGATGAGCAGGAGGCATAACAACAGGCCTCTCCCAAAATCTGAAGCCGTTTATCCCGTCACTGCTTTCGGCCACTGCAAAGAAGGATTTACGGTCATATCCTTCCACCCTGGCAATAAGCAGCACCTTGCCGCCCAGCTCGACGGCCCCGGCATTAAAGACGCTGTTAATGCCGAACCGTTGCAGAAGCAGGGGGTTAGTCTCCGGGTTAAGGTCATACTTCCAGAATACCGGAATATGTGCATCTGTCAGAACCGGGTACCTGTACCTGGCAAAAAGCCCGTTATATTCATCCAGTGGTTCATTCTTCCTTTCTGT
Source organism: Bacteroidales bacterium (assembly GCA_007133565.1). Taxonomy (GTDB): domain Bacteria; phylum Bacteroidota; class Bacteroidia; order Bacteroidales; family PUMT01; genus PXAP01. The sequence continues at coordinate 1,485 of SLMM01000033.1, read as the reverse complement.
CAGGCTCCTGTGCTTTTCAAAAAGTTCTTCAAGCCTCTCTTTAAATTCTTTGTTCTGCATCTCATATGGTTTTAATAATTGTATCCAAAGTTTAAGGCAGTGCCCTATCTCCCCGTATGCATACCCCCGGCTCTTTCCTTCTGCCACTCGGCTTCATGCTTTTCCATGTTGTCATACCAGAAACGCTTCAGGAACAACCCGCACAGTGCAAGTCCCCCCAGCACGACGGCCAGCCAGCCGTACCTGCCCAGTATAATATAGAAGGGGATCAGCACCAGCAGTACCTGCGCTGTGGTGGCCACCACTATGTTGATCATATCCCTGCCGAAATCACTGTTTTTCCTGAAGCCGGGCTCCCGCGCAGCCACCTTTTCATGTATGGGCTTCCAGAACCCCCATGGCCTGACATTCCTGTAGAAATCGACCAGCACCTTCTCCTCCGTTGGAGAATGTGCATATGTTCCCCAGATACAACCAGTGACAGACACCGCAAGGAAGATGGGGAAAAGATATAGGTGCAGCACGCCAGGGAAGAAAAAGGGAACTATCATGGCTGCCAGCAGGCCCGTCACCATACCCCAGAAATAGCCGTATCCGTTGAACCGCCACCAGTACCATTTGACCACGTTGGGGGCCACATAGCTGCCGTAGAGAGCCGACACTATCCACTGCAGTATCGCATTCACGTTTTCGGCGAAAATCCCGAACCCTATGCTGATTGCAACTACAAGTATGCCGAACATGTACGACACGTTGCTTACCGTCCTGTTTGACGCATCAGGCTTCACATACTTCAGGTATATGTCGTTTACCAGGTAGGCCTGCGCCGCATTGAGGGTTCCTGCGAAGGTCGACATGAAGGCCGCCAGCAAACCCGCCAGAAGCAGTCCCAGAAGCCCCACCGGCACAAAGCTGCTGATTGCGGCAGGCAGTATCTGCTCAAAATCAACAATCCCGCCAACCAGCAGGTTAAGCTCATCATAATAGAGCAGTCCGAGTACCGCAAACCCAACAACCATAAAATAGCGTACCGGAAATAGAACTACCGAAACAAAACCGCTGAGCAGCGATGCCTCTTTCGGACTCTTTGATGACAGTATCTTCTGCATGTCATAATTAGGTGCCGGACCGGCTGCACTGACCAGTATCCCTTTGAACAGCACCATCCCCATGAATATGCTGAAAAGCGAGTAGCCGTCACTCCTGATATGCTCATTCACACCCTGGATTATCCCGCTCCAGTCCAGGTCGAGCCGCCACCCGAACCAGGGAGAGTGCCAGCTTTCAGGCACTACAAGCGGATTTACGCTAAGCGCATTCATGGCGATTATACCAACTGCAATGGCCGAAACTGTCATTATCATGTACTGCAGCACATCGGCCCACACTATGGAGCTCATCCCGCCCAGCACGGTGTAGAACATGGCGAACAGGGTGAAAAGAATACCGTAAACATGTGGTATGTAGGCCTCCGGCACATCAAAT
>SLMM01000021.1 GCA_007133565.1 Bacteroidales bacterium | reverse complement strand
CCGGGGAGGTATCATATCCGGCAGGCCTCTTTGTTACAGTAGTGTCAGTAATAGTTTTTGTTTTCTTTTACAACAGATCAAGAAAGTAGACATGCACAGCAGTTATCAGTTTTGTGCAACCAGAAAATACTAATCTAATTTTTAAATTAATTTACCGGTATAATGAAAAAAAACAAGAATAAAGTTAAGCAGGCCATCTCCAGGCGAGATTTTTTTAAAAACACCTCATTGGTTGTGGGCGGGAGCATTATTTACAACACTTTCCCCTCATTTGGCCAAAATGAGAATGCAGAACTCACTCCTGACCTCTCCGGAATCAGGATAAGCGGAAGATATCCCCACCTTACCATGTTCAACCATGGGAGCGAATGCGGAATAGGTGCTGTTGTCCCATGGGCGGACCGGTTGTGGACAATTACCTACAGTCCACATGACCCCATGGGGAATGACCATGATGGTCTGTATGAGATAACCCCCGACCTGCAGATCATCAAGCGTGCGGAATCTATCGGTGGGACCCCGGCCGCACGCATGATACACAGGGAGTCCGGGCAGTTGTTTATTGGTCCTTATGCTATTGACAGGAACCGCAATGTAAGGCCAATACCATATGAAAGTATGCCGGGGCGGCATACTGCCATTGCAAGACATTTAACACACCCCGGATCAAAGATCTACTATCTCACCATGGAAGAAGGTATGTATGAGGTTGATGTCAATACCCTGGAGGTTACGACATTGTATTGGGATTCAAATATGACTCCCGGTGGAAATGACGGTGGACCAAGACTTCCGGGTTATCATGGTAAAGGCGGCTATTCAAGCCAGGGCCTGGTGGTTATGTCCAATAACGGGAGGATAGGTACCGGGGGAGTTGGTGGGTCAGGCTTGATTGACTTCCGGCTTCCGGGTGGGTGCCTGGCCTCCTGGAATGGTGAGTGGGGAGGGAAATTATCCCCGAAAGGGTGGCAAATCCTCAATGACAATCAGTTTACAGAGGTCACGGGACCGGGAGGTATAAGTGGCAATGAGAATGAAGATGACCCTCTGTGGAGTGTTGGCTGGGATCACAGGTCATTGATGATAAAATTGCTGGATAACAAAGAATGGCATACTTTCCGTTTGCCGAAAGCCGACTACAGCTATGAAGGATTGCACGGCTGGCATGTGGAGTGGCCCCGGATCAGGCAGGTAGGGCCGAATGGTGAGTATCTGATGAATCATCACGGTATGTGGTTTGATTTCCCGGGAGAATTTTCAAAAGCATATCATCCAGCTCCGCGTCCCATTGCAAGTCATTTGAAAATTTTCGGTGATTTTGCCAGGTGGCAGGATCAGGTCGTTTTTGGATGTAATGATAATGCAAGAAGCCGATTTGGTGCAGGAAGGGCACTAACCGATCAGTCCCATTCAAACCTGTGGTTCACCCGCTGGGACCGGCTCAAAGATTATGGACGCCCCTATGGCTGGGGAGGACCATGGGTACATGATGACGTTCATAAAGGGCAGCCATCCGATCCATTTGCTTTTCCCGGTTATTCAAACAGGCAGTTGCATCTGAGCAATATCAACAGCTATGCTATTGGGTTCACAGTTGAGATTGACAGGGCAGGAAGAGGGGACTGGGAAGTTCTTGAAGAATTATCTGTTCCTGCTCACGGGTATCTCCATCATGAGTTTTCGGATGATATCAGGGCTGAATGGATACGCCTTACTCCTGATGCAAATGGGAAATATGTGACTGCATATTTTCATTTCGGCAAAGGAGGCGGGGTGCATCATGACCCGGCTATGTTTAAATCTCTTGCTCCGGCCGGTCCCAATACATCAAGGAGTGTCGGCGTATTGTATACTGCCGGACAGGACAGGGGGATTCTGCAGTTTGCAGCGTGGAACGTAGATAATAACGGCAGGGCCACTGAGGCCGGATATTATGAGATGGACCAGGATATGAAACTGAAAAGGGTAGATAATCCTGCATTGCATAGTGAAGTCAAACAAAAGGCTGAGATAGAGACAGAAGAGTTTCGTGTGGACGAGGCCTCGGTAATTGTGGTTGATCATTGGGGGAACCGTTTCCGTCTTCCAAAGGGAGACCCTTCTTTTGACAATCCAACGGAATTCGGGATCCCCAGGCTGAGGAGGGAACTTGCAACCGAACGCGACATTTTTAATGTGCATGGTACCATATACTGCCTTCCCCGTGCCAACTCAGGAGATTTTGCAAATATGAAGCCGGTTGCCACTCATAACAAACGGTTTACGGATTTCTGTCCCTGGCGGGGACTGGTGGCTATAGCCGGCTGCAGTAGTGAACTGCAGGAAGATAGTGACCATTTCCGGATAAGTGATGATGGCAGGGCAGGGTTGTGGCTTGGCGACTACGATGATCTGTGGAAGCTTGGGAAGCCGGCCGGGAAAGGCGGGCCATGGAAAGACACTGATATTATGGCACATATACCATCTGATCCGTATATTATGACCGGTTATGACAAAAAGATGGTTGAGATATCGCACAATTCCGGCAGTACTGTCAGCTTCACCTTTGAAATATGTGTAATAATGAACCTGATCGCGGTAAGTGATGAATTTGGTATCTGGAACCGGTATAAGACAATTACTGTTCAGCCGGGTGAGAAGAGGAAATTTCATTTTCCCGAAGGATTCAGCGCCCACTGGGTAAGATTGGTTGCTGATAAGGATTGTAATGCATCGGCTATTTTTACTTATTCCTGATCATGAAAACCAATCTATCGCTATACTTAAGGTTGTCAATAATGATGTTCTTCCAGTACATGCTTTTTGCTGTCTGGTGGGTGCCTCTTGCAGCCTATCTTGCTGGCATGGGCTTGTCCAGGACTCTTTCATCGTTGATACTCAGCTCTATGGCCATAGGGTGTATGGCATCACCCCTTGTTGGTATGATAGCTGACAGGTATTTTCAGGGACAAAAAGTGCTTGCTACAACCAATTTTATTGTTGCAATCTTGCTTGTATTTGCCGGATTAACACGAAATCCTGTATTATTGTTTGTTTTTCTCTTATTGGCAATGCTGTTTTATATGCCTTCATGGGGACTAACAAGTTCAATCACCATGAAGCATGTTGATTCTGACTTATTCCCACGGATTCGTGTTTTTGGTGCTATAGGATGGGTATTTGCAAGCATATTCAGCATTATCACTGTGCGGTTTATGAATCTTGATTTTGACGGAACTCACCTTCCTTTTTATTATGCCGGAGGTGTAGGGATAATTGCTGCATTGTTTAATCTTGGGTTGCCTGATACTCCACCACCGGCTAAAGGGCAAAAAGCATCATTCATTGATATTATGGGCTTTAGGAGTGTAAAACTGATGAAAGACAGGAATTTTGCAGTTTTTATCTTCTTGTCTTTTTTCGCCATGATTCCATTTTCCATGTACTGGTCTTATTTTTCTGAGTTTCTTGCTGATAGTGGGTTCCAGTATATATCTCTGACCATGAATATGGGGCAGCTGCTGGAGATGTTCATTCTTTTAACAGTCCCTTTTTCAATCAAGAAATTTGGTTTACGCAATACCATGATCATTGGGCTGCTTGCGTTAATAATTCGTTATGCAACGCTGATTTTTGCCTATGGAAGTCTGCAGTTCCCCATGATTCTGATTAGTGTTTTAGTACATGGCATAATTTTCGGGTATTTTTATCTGGGTGGGCAAATATATATAGATCGTAAGGCCCCGGAAGCTCTCAGATCTCAAGGACAGGGCTTTATTTTCTTTGTGACCTTCGGTGTTGGTCTGTTGGTTGGAAATTTCGTAAGTGGTGAGATTATAAGGATTTTTTCATCAGGAACTATTGATGTTACTTATCAATGGGACTATATTATGGGAATAACTGCGATTCTCTCAATCATATGTTGTGTTGCTTTTGTGATATTCTTCAAAAAAGAAGACTACAGTACCATCAAGCTTTGAATTTTCGGTTACCTGTATTATAAAAATTGTGATGAAAAAAATCAAAAGAAGGTCAGCTATCAAATCGATAGGTGCTATTTCATTAGGTATGGCAACCTCTTCATCTCTAAGGGGGGAAGTTTCAAATTTACCCCGGTATAAAGAGGATGACAGATTAATTACCGATATCCTGGTGGTTGGCGGAGGAACTGCCGGTGTGGTTGCTGCTATTCAGGCTGGCCATTCGGGTTGTAGAACTATTCTTGTTGAAAATGGAAGCCAGCTTGGTGGTACAATCACTACCGGGGGAGTTGTATTTCCCGGGTTGTTTCATGCATGGGGCAGGAGAATTATAGGCGGTCCGGGCTGGGAGCTTGCAAGGGATGCAGTTGACCTGGAGCATGGATTTCCGGACTTCTCCAGATCTCCGGGTCGTCACTGGCATCACCAGGTACGAGTAAACGGGCCTTTATATGCAATGCTTGCAGAAGAGAAATGCCTTGAAGCCGGGGTACATATCAGGTACTATGAAACTCCCACAAGTGTTGAGTTTAATAACAACAGGTGGACCGTTGAGATTCAGGGTAAAGGGGTCAGGAAGCAGATAATCTGTAATCAGATTATTGATTGCACTGGCAATGCTGCTGTAACTTCACTTGCCGGCTATAATACGCTGAGAGAAGCTGTAACACAACCCGGTTCTATTTTATTTATCCTGGGAGGGTATGATTATGAATCACTGGATCTGGAATCAATTCCTGATCAATACAGAAACATGCTAAGGCATAACTGGCGTATACTCAGGGGCAGTTCTGGTGATGATGATTACCAGCCATTCACACCCTATTCTCTGCTGGTTGTAAATGGGGCCGATTCAACAACTTCCGAATCACATACTCTTGCCAATATAAATGGAAGGACCCAGGTTCTGGAAACTTTGCGTAAACTGAGAACACTTCCGGGATGTGAAAAGATAAAAATTGTGGATATGAGGCCTGAGACGGCTGTCCGCGAAACATACAGAATTGATGGTGTCTACAAGATATCATATTCTGATTATATTAATGGCAGGATTTTCGGGGATTCGATGTCATATTCATTTTACCCGATAGATTTGTGGCGGGAGGGGCAGCCAATCCACCAGGAATATCTTGAGAAGGATATAATAGCTACTGTTCCCTTGCGCGCACTGATACCAAAAGGGAGTACAAACCTTATAGTGGCCGGCAGATGCGTAAGTAGTGACCGGCTGGCCAATTCTGCATTAAGAGTTCAGGCCTCCTGTATGGGAATGGGCCAGACTGCCGGGGCTGCAGCTGCGTTAGCCTTTAATAAGAAAACAACCCCATTGAATGTTCCGGTTGATGAACTTAAAAAAATGATCGAAGATCATGGGGGTATTGTTCCACGGGTTTCTTGATGATAGTTAAAGTTAAGGAGAAAACCTGTCTCGTATCCAAATACATCCGACTATCAGGGGGGCAAGTTAAATTATAATTCTAATTCTAATTTGATATGAATCCACGAATAAAGTTTAGCCAGGAATTCTTGACTGCAGTACTGATTTTTTTATACCTGTTTATTGTTTCAGGTTGCCAATCTCTGCAGCAGGAAACGGCTCCAAATGGTCTGATGACCGACCTTCTGCTTCACCCCGAAGAAGCTGTTTTGACCAATCCTTCTCCCAATTTTTCATGGATTGCCGGCGGCCATGGAGACAGGGTTATGCAGTCCGCTTACCATATAATGGTTGCATCGGATCCTGATCTTCTTAAGCAGGATGCGGCCGACATGTGGGATTCGGAGAAGGTGAATTCAGACCGTTCGGTTGCAGTTCCCTACACCGGTTCACAGCTTTCGGAAAACAGCAGTTACTGGTGGAAAGTGCGCATGTGGGATCAGGACGATAACCCCGGCAGGTGGAGCGAACCTCAAAGGTTCAATACCGGAGAATTTGACCCCGAAGATCTTAACTGGCCCGGTGAAAGCCGCTGGGTTGAACTTCATACCGGTGGTGAGACCGATTATGTTTTCGAGGACAGGCATCCGATACGCTACCATGAAGTTAAGCCTGTATCGGTAGTAAGGAATGACCTTGGGAACCATTTTATCGGCTTTGATAAGGCCGCTTTTGGTGTCCTTAAGCTTACACTTGATGATCCTGTAAGAGAGGATACACTGATAGTCCACCTTGGTGAGAAGTCCGCTCCCGGGAACCGGGTTGACCGCAATCCGGGTGGTTCAATTACCTACAACCGTGTAGAAGTGCCCATTTCACCGGGGAAAACGGAATATCTTGCTGAGTTGCCCAGGTTCGTGGCAAATTACCCTCACAGCCAGGTTCTGGCTGAGCACATGCCCGAGGTTGCCGCCTTCAGGTTTGCAGAGATAGAGGGTCTTGATGGTGACCTGGATGCCGGCAGTGTTCTGCAGCTTGCACTGATATACCATTTTGATGATTCAGCCTCTGATTTTCATTCTTCGAGCGATAATCTGAACCAGATATGGGACCTGTGCAAACACACCCTTAAAGTCACCCCTTTTATGGGAGTTTACATAGACGGAGGCGGAAGGGAAAGAATGCCCTATGAAGCAGATGCCTTTGTTCAGCAGATCAGCCATTACGCTGTTGACCGCGAATATGCTATCCAAAGGTACACCACCAACTTCCTGATCTATAATCCCAGCTGGCCCACTGAATGGCACCTTCATATAGTACTTATGGCATGGGCAGATTATATGGCAACGGGCGATTCAAGGTTTTTGGAAGAGTATTATGATGAGTTGAAAAAGAAGACGCTTCTGCCTCTTGCCAGGGAGGACGGGCTTATAAGCACCCGCACGGGACTTGTAACAGAGGAATTTCTTGCAGATATTCACTATTATGGAACGAGCTTCAGGGATATAGTTGACTGGCCCCAGGGCACGCCTGCCAATGAAGACCGTCACAGGAGCGGACACGGCAGCATCACCTTTGAAGGTGAGACAGACCGTTATGTATTTTCAGACATCAATACCGTGGTAAATGCTTTTCACTACCGCAACCTGGTTCTGATGGGCAAGATTGCAGGTTTGCTTGGCAAGCCGGATGATGAGAAGTTTTTCAGGCAAAGGTCGGCTCTTGTTAAGGAATCTTTCAATGAGAAGCTCATGGACAAACAAAGAGGCCTTTACACGGACGGGGAGGGAGTTTACCACACCACACTTCATGCCAATATGTTTCCTGTGGCTTTCGGGCTTGCACCCAGGGAGAGCTACCCGCGCCTCAGGGATTTTATCATTGCAAAGGGTATGGCATGCAGCCCTTATGGGGCACCTTACCTTTTTGATGCCCTCTATGAACTGGGGTCCCGGGATTATGCCTTCAGGCTTCTTGTCTCGGAGTTGTCCCGGAGCTGGATGAACATGATTCGCTTTGGCACCACGATCACTTCCGAGTCATGGGATATCAAATACAAAAGGAACATGACATGGAACCATGCATGGGGTGCTTCGCCGACCTACATCATAACCAGTAAGATATTCGGGATTGAACCTCTTGAGCCGGCATTCAGGACCGTTTTGATCAGGCCGCAACCCGGCGACCTGGAGAGTGCGAGGATAAAAAGCCCTACAATCAGGGGACCCGTAAATGCAGAATTCAGCCGGGAGCCCGGCGGGGGATTCAATCTGGAGGTTGTCATCCCTCCCAACACCAGGGCAAGGGTTATGCTTCCCCTCCCCGAAAGGGATGATTTCAGGGTATTGATGAATGGCAGGGAAATACCTTTTGTTATTGAAGAAGGTTCGGTTCTTGTTGATAATTTAAATGCCGGCCGGTATCTTTTGGAAATAAGATAGGAGCAAAGATACCGTCTGAAAAATTTATTCCTCTATAAGAAAAACATAATTGCCTGCTGCAAGCCTGATGCTGCTGACCTGCTGCATACCAACTCCCTCGTAGCCGATGGCATGGTCAACCGACACGGGATTGCCCTCCTGCACAGTAAATGAATCTTCAAGGTAAAGATCGGCTGTGCTGTTGGGTGGTACTGTCACCCTGTAGAGGATCTTGTTACCTCCCCTTTCCCAGGATGACCGTATCAGTCCGCCTGGACCCTCATACTCTGCCTCAAAATGGTCAAGTCCCCGTACAAACCTCGGTTTAAGGATCACATTCCTGAAACCGGGATTGAGGGGGTCGGGGTTGATACCGCCCGGAGCCTTGTAGAACCAGGCGCTGATCTCGCCAAACATTATGTGGTTCATCGATATGTCCCTGTCCGCATCAATCGACCAGTTCTCCAGGAACGTTGTGGCGCCGTTCACGATCCACCATCCCCAGGAGGGATAGGTCTCCTTGGAGGCAACCTTCCAGGCAACGTCAGCGTATCCGTTGTCGCTGAGGGCATTGAGCAGGGCTTTCGACCCCAGCAGCCCAACATCAATATAAAAATCATTATCCTCAACCGTTTGCGCCAGGTTTGCTGCAACCCTGCCCCTCATGTCATCCGGTACGAGTCCCCAGTGCAGAGGCATGCTCAGCTCGGTCTGGTAGCCGCTTCCATATAAACCGGTTTCCCTGTCGAGGAACTTTTCATTAAATGCATTCTTAATCTTACCGGCCAGTCCCCGGTATTTCAGCTCATCCTCTCCTTTGCCGAACAAGGCGGCAGCATCGGCAAGTATAGTGGCAACAACGTAATAGTATACAGTTGAAGTCAGGCTCACATCAGCCCTCGAGCGCACCGGCACCCAGTCCCCCAGTCCCCAGTCCGTTACCCCCTCCGGATAACGAT
>SLMM01000065.1 GCA_007133565.1 Bacteroidales bacterium | reverse complement strand
ATCAAAGGCATTATCTTCAAAAAGCATGTCCTCTGCATCCATCACCTGCAAATTCACTTTAAGCCCTCCGGTTGGCTTTTTTCTGGCTATACCGATCATTTTATCACTGAAGTCTATGCCGGTGAGCTCGACAGTGCCGGGATAAAAAGGAATGTTGTTGCCTGTGCCTATTCCCACCTCGAGGGTTCTGCCCTCCGCATTCTTTACGAGCCTCTTTCTCAGCCTCGAAAACTTCTTTTTAAAAGGCCATTCGAAAATATCATATAACCTGGCGATCCGGCCGAAACGTCTTTTTGTTTTTTCCTTCATTTATCGATGTATGATTTCCGGGTGTCAGCCCGCCAGCCTTTTTATCATGCCCCTGAATATCAGTCCGTGAAAAGGCAGAACGGAGTACCAGTAAAGCCTGCCGGCTAAACCAAGAGGCCTGAAAGTTGCGGTCTGCACAAGCCGTGAGTTTGTGATCCGGAATTCAAGCCAGGCTTCGCCAGGTAGTTTCATCTCAGCATATAGCAAAAGCCTTTTCTCATTCTTATCGGCATAAAGCACTCTCCAGAAATCGAGAGCATCGCCGGCTTTGATAGCAGCATCACTTTTTCTGCCTCTGCGAAGCCCGACACCGCCAAAGAGTTTATCGACAAAACCACGCAGACCCCATAGCCAGTTTGCATAGTACCACCCTGTTTTACCTCCGATCGACCAGATTCTGGCAAGCACCTCTTCTTCACTGTCAATTTCACTCTCCCTCCTGTCAACATAACAACCGTGAACTGGCACCTCAACCAACCTGGAAACTCCGCTATCCAGCTTATCACCCGACATAGCATCTGTCCAGCTCGACAGAACATCCTGTTGTTCAAGCCTGTCAAAGGCATGACGAATAGCATCTTCATATGAAATGAGGTCTGTCGGAAAAAGCTTGCGGATATCATCATTCTTGCAGACAATCTCGGTTTTGAGGCTGTTGACGAGGTTAACAGCCAGTTTGTAGCTGGTTGAAGTGATAAAGTAAAGCCAGTATGACGAGAGACGGGGCGTCATTACAGGAACTGATATTATGATCCGCCTGAGATTGCGCACTCTGGCGTATATCAGGAGCATCTCCTTGTAGGTGAGAACTTCAGGGCCTCCTATATCAAAGCTTCTGTTGAATGCTTCAGGCTTCATCAATACCCCGGTAAGATATTGAATGACATTCCTTATTGATATGGGCTGTGAACTGGTCTTCAGCCATTTGGGGGCTATCATCACGGGGAGTTTTTCTACCAGGTCGCGTATGATCTCAAAAGAGGCGCTACCTGAACCTACAATGATACCCGCACGAAGAGTGGTAAGTCCGTAACTCCCGCCGGAAAGTATTTTTTCGACCTGCATGCGGGATCTGAGGTGCTTTGAAAGCTTCTCCTCGTTTGCAATACCGCTCAGATAGACCACCTGCCTGGTATTTGTCCTTTCGATCCGCTCTTTGAAGTTTTCGGCTGATTGCTTTTCAAGATCAGAGAAATCTCCGGTTGTAGAGGACATTGAGTGGACAAGGTAATATGCCGCATCCAGATCCTCAGGTATCTTTTCAAGAGAATCCCTGTTGAGAAGATTGACCTCAAGTACTGATAAGCTTTCAGATGAGTAGCCTGACAGGTCAAAACGACCGGCATCCCTAACACAACAGACCACTTCATGGCCCTGGCCAAGCAGAACAGGAAGCAACCTTTTACCTATATACCCGGTTGCACCGGTAAGAAGTATTTTCATATTCATGCAAGATACTACTTTACCGGAAACTGCTTAGCAGACCAGTTGCAAAAAGTCAGGACCTGCTGTTACGATATTTCTCCAATTCGAAGGTGACCCTTTTTCACTGCTACCTCCATTGGCCAACCGTCAGGACCTGCTGTTACGATATTTCTCCCATTCGAAGTCGTCCAGAAACTCCAGGGCCCTTTCAGCACCTAAATTGAAAAGCTTAACTTTCAATTCTTCAGACATATTAAAGTCCAGCCAATTAAATATGGGGTTGCCCTTTTCGTCTTCCTGTGCATCACAATCAATGCTGCAGATTAGTTTATTATAATCGTCATTCTTCAGCAGGAAATCGTAATCGTGCAGTTGACGCATTGTAGATATCATGCTGCCAGGGAAGCTCTTCAGTTTTTCTATTGGTTTGGCCTCCTTACGCCATGTGCTGAGACGGGCCCCAAAGGTTGGTTTTGCAGGCATGCCTGGGCGGTGAAAGGCATTAATAGGGAAGTTTGACAACATTCCGCCATCAACAAAGTGCACCTTTTCCGGTATTTTACCCCTGTAGCCGGTATGTTTGTGCCACCTGGTTTTTTCCTTAGGCATGCCGGGATCTTCAGTAGTGCCGGCATCGGGTATGTTTTCAACTACATAGGGATAGAAGAAAAACGGTATTGACATGGAAGCACGAACAAAACAGGAGGGCCTGACAGAGTTGGTATCCGGCCAGTATAGCTCTGCCATCCCCGGAAAGGTAATTTTGCTCTTGGTAGTAATATCGGAAGTGATTATCTGAATAGCGGCCTCACGCTGGATTTCGGCTTTGGTTTCCCGATGATAAAGTTTCGGGACTTTCTGCCGGTGTTGCATCAGATCGGCAAGGGTTACTATGCCTGCATTTTTTAGATTCTCATCGACCCACTCCTGAAAGGTATCTCCAGGATTTAAACCGAGATGCCGTTTAAGATATCTCCGGATGCGGAAGGAATTTAAAATAGCAAGGAACGTTACACATTTTTTTCCGTCTACGTATCGCTGTACAATTCTTTTAAGACTGCTGCTTCCGTCTACAAAATCAAAAAGGTTCTGCCGGGCGAGGATGTCGAGAATTTTTTCCGATACCGGGTCGCCAATTTTACCCAGGCCGGCTATCATTATCGTATTGATAGCACCGGCAGAAGTGCCGGCCAGGCTGAAGAAGCGGATCCCTGCCTTCTCCATGATGTAGGTGTAGCCAACGAGGGCGATACCAAAAACCCCGCCGCCTTCCTGAACAAGGTCCACATATTGATTACCCTCTTCATCGATAATATCTGAATAGACCTTTTTATTTAAGCCTTTGTTTTCCAAACTCTCCAGCAACTGCCGGATGGTTTCGTTGTCCGTGTATGAGTTCATGGTTTGTAAATTGAGGTTTATAATTACTCTATTCAGGAAGTCTTGCAGCCTGAACATGCATCCAATCAAAATTTCTTTTGCGTCCCAGGCTTATCCATCCTTCTTCTTCCCAGCATTTCCACCATTCATCATAATCGGGATGAGCTAATGCAGCCCTGTCGCGCCCCCATATCAATTGATTCCTGTTTGGATCAAAATCAAATGCAACGCCCCAGGCATGCATTGACCATAAAGTTCCGTTTCTGATTCTCCGGTTATTAAAACCACCACCAAAATGATCAAGTCTGAGTTTCCTGATTTCATCCTCACCATACGTGTCCCTTACCTTTTGAAGGACCCGCTGCAGACTCTCAGACACCTTCTCATGGCAGGTGACCCGCCGGACCCTGGTGAACAGACGCCATGAAAGTCGCATTTCATATGGCAGATCAATGGTTATCAGGCCTGACCCCCTTTCTCCATAATACTCTTCAAACTCAGGTGAATGTTGCAGCGGCCACCGATGGGGATTTGGAACAATGATCTCATCAGGCCTCCAGACTGGCTGTCTCTCACCATGTTGAAGAATATAGGAGAGCTCCTCAAAGGCGGCCTCAGTTCTGGGGCCCCACAGCCCATCAACAGGCCCTACTTCAATATTCCTCTCATTGGCTGCAATCTGAATGAATCCAATCAACTGCCTGGTTTTGGGCCACCGGCTGTTCAGCCCTTCAATACGGGCAAGCCCCCTCATGGTGATGGGACCTGCGATCCCGTCAATTGCACCGTTGTACAGTTCCCTCTCCTGAAGTAATTGCTGGACAATCTTAATTCTTTTTTTCATAACTGGATATTATCTTCTGTTTGACAATAAAAGTTCGTAAACACCTATCTGCCGGTCAGTTTGCTGAGGCCGGAATATACATTTTGCCAATATAATGCCCCGAGTATAGCAAGCCCCATAACAGCAAATTCATTATAAATTCGGTCGAGTTCCAGGTTCAGAACATTCAGTCCCAGTCCCCAGTAAAGCAAAGCTACGATAAACCCGGTCAGGCAGCCCAGCAGCAGTGCCGGAAAAATTTTGCCCCTCTCCTTTTTCATGAGGTACTTTACAAGGGCCCCAATAAACCCTCCAATCAGAGAACTAAAAATAAAAACCCATGGAAATACGAATAAATATTCTCTCGCATCAGGTGTAAAACCGTAAGCTGTGGCTGAAACAACGGCATTTCCTGCGCTTTCCGATTTAAGCATAACCGTTCCGGGCCTGTCCCGTTTCAAATAAACATGGCCGGCTTCTATTGACCCCAGGTTTGTGGCAAGGTTTACCCTGACAGAATCAGGACCTGTGTATGCCAGCAACGATACACGCACAGGAATTGCCTGGACACCATAACCCTGAAGGGTTCTTGACGGCGTTTCAATTCTCAGGGCCGGCATCTTGGCAAGATGAGTAACGTAACCTTCCATGTTGAAATCGGTAATGATCTTAACAGGAACCGGATTGTTATCTGACCTGTCGGCAATCCTGATTGGGTTATACCGGTTCGTATGATGCACGTTTTCAGCGGGCGGGACAAATTCTGCCCTGGGTGATGAAAACTGAAGGGGGATGGGATCTTCCAGTTGCTGAGAGATCATGTTGGTCCTGGAGTCATCTACCAGGGCGACTGAGAAAGATCCTTCATATCTGTCGCTTAACCTGTTATATTCCAATACCGGCATTGTATCTACAAGGACCACCAGTACTACCTGCTCAGGTACAGAGAGAATGTCATCAAGGTGGTCAGTCGTGACTTCCGGCTGCCGTACCCTGGCAATATAAACTTCAGGAAGCACAAAGCCTTTGAGGGTTTCCCGCCGGCCGTCCTGTTCAATTGTGCCCCGGGACTCAAAGCTGCCGGGCTCGGACCTGCTTTCAAAAACAGCTATATTCTCACTGTCACGCAACCTGAACAATGACAAAGGCTGCCGGACTTCCCTGACCTGGTTTTCCTCAAACACCTGAATTCTTAACACAGAAACTGTGTCCTCAATAATGTGGGTAGTGGCCCTGTAATCTGGCCGCTCCAAAGGACCCTGGACAGTCCGGGGCTGTGATACAACCTGGTTGATTGTCTGACTTCTGAGTTCTGCACACAACAGGAAGGCGGTGATAAATAACAATATGCCTGATCCTGAGAATTTTTTGAGAGAAAAATGACGATTTGGTGGTTGCATAGTCGTTTGTGTTTGTGGTTGGTTATATTCAATTCTCACCGGAATCTTCCAATAACTTCAATGCCATATCCCTGTATTTTAGAGCTTTCTGAAAACCAGGGTCAATAATCAACGACTTCTCGAATAATTCAAGTGCCTCCTTTATCATGTTTCTGCTAAGTAAAATTACGCCTTTTTCAGTGAGAAAGTGATGGTTTTGGGGACTAATATTGATAAGCTTGTCCAGTTGCATGATGGCATCACCGGTTTGGCCCGAAGCCAGGTAAACAACTGACAAATAGTGACGTATCTCTTCACTATCAGGATCAATAGCCAGAGCCTGTTTCAATGCATCAGCAGCAGAACCGAAATTCCGGAGCTGATACTCACAAATTCCTATCATATACCATGTGGCACTTTGTTCCCTGGATGAGTAATTGTATAGAATATCCAAAGCCTCACGGAACTTTTCTTGTTTTATCAGGTTCCTGGCATACAAAAAATAATATTTCGCATCTCCGGTTTCTGAAACCAGTTTTGACCAGTAAGTTGAGGCTTCGGTGGTTTTACCCTGGTATTCATACATATTTGCAAGGCTCTCTGCTGCTTTGATGCTTTTACTGTTCAGTTCAAGTGCCCTTATGTACTGTTCCTCAGCCTGTCCGAACTGCTTCATTGATGCCATGGCATTTCCGGCATTTACATAATAGGTGTCCTTTTCTTCAATATTCAAAGCCATTTCAAAATATGACACAGCCTTGTCAAACTGTTTCCTTTGATGATACAGAAGTCCCATGTTATTGAGCACAGTCGCACTTTCCGGATTCATCCTGAGGGCTTCCTCATAACATTGCTCTGCTTCATCGAACCTCCGGTTCATAAAATGCCTTACTCCATCATTATTGATCTTTATTGCTTCTTCCATTATTTGATCAGCCTTCATATTAAAACAGGTCATTTTTTATATCACTTGCCAGACCTCTGGCCATTCTGGGAATGTTTAATTCCGGGTAGATAACTTCAATGTCATCAAAAGAGAGACTGAAGGCTTCACCTTCCTTGTAATGGACCGGGAAAACAAGGCCGAAACGAATATCAGGCCCCCATTCAAACCCGGCCAGATTATGCCTCCAGGTTTTCGATCTGGAAAGACGCCCAATACCGACTTTCGCCCGGGCAAAAGCATTCACGTCAAACAGGAACTTAGGATTAACCATCACCCTGCCTTCGGCATCGAGTTCTATTCCGGTCTGCGGAGTCCAGTTCACATCAACTGCCGCAGAGGCCTCTCCTTCAAGTCCGAGTGTCCCCGCCAGCTCGATACCACCTGTAAGGCTTGCTATGGCAACACTAACTCCTAAACCAACATCACCGCTCAATGTCAGTCCGGCATCGGCAGGAATTGCAAACATGCCCCGGCCGCTTAATTCAGTCTCTTCCTCCCTGTCGGGATTATATGTGATCTCGGCATAAAGCTCCCGTAATTGTCCGGGACCAAAGCCTGCTGAAAAATCGAGTCCCCCGCCAATCTGTGCTACAAGTCCGATGCTCCTGGGCCCGACAGGTATGGCAAAAAGCGGAATTTCAATCGTCGGTGCCCTGAAAAGGTTTCTTCTGAATTCCCTTCTGGGGAAAACATCAACTGTAGCAGGCAGGCCAATCCGGCCCTGAATCTCCATCTCTCCGTTTGGCAGGAAGGTTACACCGGCAGTTGCTTCAAGCCATGGGGTAAGCCTCAGTGTCAGACTGCCGCTCCCATAAACACGCATGGTATCATCGGGTTCGCCTTCAGGCATGCCCTCTTCATTGATGGTGCGGTTTGTGGCACCGACAGTTACCTCTCCGCTCAGCATGCCCCGGCTGTAACTGACAGTGCCGGCTATAGTAAGAGCTCCGTTATCATATTCGATGGAGAGTGATGAGTTAATGCCGGGAATATCGGGTTGGGCCGTACCCCGGACCAGTACGTTATACTCTTCATCGCCGCTCTGTCTGGAGACGGTGGCCTCGACTCTTCCGCTGCGGATGCCGGGAATGTCGGATGAAAGATCAAAAGCGCCGCCTATTGAGAACCCCTCATCGCTGTATTGAATATTCATCGTACCCCTTTCAATACCAGGAATATCGAGTTCGGCCTCGCCGGTGGCTTCAAAATTGCCTTCACTGTATGTAGCTGTAATGGAAGCATTCCTTATGCCCCGTATCTTACCTTCAGGTATGCCGATTTCTCCGCCAATAGTCCATGTCTCATCCTTGTACTCCACGGAAATGGCTGCCGGGTCGAACAGATCAGAATCGAAATTGAATGCACCTTCCAGCTCAAAGCCACCGGAAGTGGAGGCCGAAGCACCAATGTGGCCTTCGCCTACATGCTCGATGCCGAAATCGACCCTGCCCTCGATACCAAGACCTTGTGTTCCGGCAAAAACCTCTAATGTGGTGTCTTTGATTTCAAACGGCGAGGGAAAATCAAAATCACTTTTGTTAAATATTTTTCGTAATCTCACACCATCTTCATTGATCACCAGTTCAATTTCGGCGTTTGATATCAATGGAATGGTTGGAGAGATAATACCCCGGCCCGCAAGCCCTGTTTCAGGATCCAACTCCACTTCTGAAAGAACAATCGGACTTAGTTTCTCAAACTCGAGAGCCCTTTCAGTAGCTCGTTCTATACTTGAACGCGTAATATAACCTCCATATGAAATACCACCTACAGGTTCAATTTCATAAGCTAAGTTACTTTTTTCTTTGATAAGCCCTCCGGCCCCCGGAAATGCTGTACATAATATCTGTCCATTTCCTCCTGAGTTGTCATCTCCACTCAGAGAGTTGTATCTGACAACATTAATAATTACTGCTGCGCCTCCTCTTCTTCCAAGAAAAATATCCAGATTATCTTTTCGGTTTTCCGCCCGGGCAGCCTCATCCCAGGGTATGCGAATAGGAAGCCCACCAGTTTGGGATGTAAATAAAACAAGCTCTTCCGGACTGCCTCTTAATCCTGCAGCTTCAACCTCTGATTCTGTAAGAAAATTTAACCCGGATAGGTGTTCCCCCCCCTTGATTTCATTTAACTCATAATTCTGATCAGGGTTACCTGCGACATTTAATCCCGAATCAGCAACGACACCATTTTCGATGATGGTTGTGTAGTTTTGCCTGACCTCTTCATATCCAGCTGGAGGATTTACTAAATGAGGCCGGGAGCGATTTAGTACCGCTTCAATCCTATTTTTCCGGCTGTTACGGATGATCGACCCCGAAGATCTGTTTGCTGATGATTCAAGCATCCACATGTTATCTGTATCGGTTTCTTCCCCCCCAAGCTGAAGCTCTCTTTTGTGGTCCACATCATGAGGCATATACCGGCCCTCTATACTCCAATAGGGCCTCGAGGTACGTCGTCTGATTGTATCAAGGCTTCCAAAAATGATACCCGGACCTGTATCACCGGAACCCTGTTTAAGGGAAAGATAAAAGATTCTCTCATTATTGAACAATAGATCAGGTGCATTTTGAGATGCTGCATATTCATTGAACCTGCTGTTAAACCCTTCACCCTGCATAGCATCACTTTCCCACTCCGGAATATGATTATTACTCCTGGGAAAACCTCCGGGAGGTATACTAAACTCTGAAGACGGGCCAAATCCGGATTTAAATTCGGGTACAGGTATATCTTGTATAGTAATCTCTTTGCTTATGGTATTTATACTTCCTGTTTCTTCATCAGAGAATTCATTACTTCTTGTAATTTCAGTTTGTTGATCATCATCTCCCAGCTTCTGTATTCTCTTTTCTCCTGCCACCCCCCCCTGCTGCACGGTGTGTGCCAGCTCATGGGCAAGCAGGTGCTTGCCTCCCGATGAATGTGGGGCGTATTGCCCCTGGTTGAAATAGATATCGTTGCCCACGGTAAAGGCCCGGGCTCCGATTTCGCTGCTCATGGCGGCGGCATCGTGGCCGGTATGGATGTTAACGTTGCTGAAGTCACTACCGATTTTATTGCTCATCTCTCTTTGTACAGAGGGATCAAGCGGACTTCCGGTGCCCTGTGAGGATGAAATTTTTGCAGAAAGACCAGGAGAGGCGGCCATCGCCCCGGAGTCATTTGCCTGGAGAAAAGGCTTAGTCTGAAGCAACTCCTCCTCTTCCAGAGGATCCATCTGGAGCATCTCCTCCTCTTCCATTGACTCCATCTGGAGAACCTCTTCTTCTTCGACAGGCTCCATTTGGGCCATCTCCTCCTCTTCCATTGACTCCATCTGGAGAACTTCTTCTTCTTCGACAGGCTCCATCTGAACCATCTCCTCCTCTTCCATTGTCTCCATCTGGAGCACATCTTCTTCGGTGCCGGCAGGCTTCATCATAACCTGGTCAGCTATTGCATCAGCCTGCCTTTCATAAATATTGTCAGGTTCTCCTATCTCCAGATCAGGCTGCAAAAGCAATTGATTATTCCTGGGTTTACTGCCAGTTTCAGAGAGTCTGTTTATGTGCGAAAAGTTTTGCATAAAGAACTCAGATTGTTCTTTTTAATTTACTGTACTCTCGTTTTACGCCCTCTATAATATCACTGTTCAATACCCTGTTGGATTTTCTCTCAAGCGTATTAAGCATCGCATGCTGAATTACATTCATTATTGTACCGCCTGAAATTTCAAACTCTCTTGCGATCTTCTTAAGATCAACATCCTTATTCAAGACAACCGACCTGCCAAAGCCTTCTGCCCATAACCTGGTTCTTTCATCCGCACCTGGCATCGGAAAGTATACCATAAGCTGAAACCGGCGCAGGAAAGCATCATCAATATTATCCTTCAGGTTTGTTGCAAGGATTACCAGTCCGCTATGATCCTCTATTCGCTGCAATAAATAGGATACCTGCTGATTGGCATACCTGTCGTGAGCATCCTTTGTATTTGTCCGTTTTCCAAAAAGTGCGTCGGCTTCATCGAAAAAAAGGATCCAGTCTTTATTCTCAGCACGGTCAAAAAGCGCAGCAAGATTTTTTTCTGTTTCTCCGATATATTTTGAAACTGTCTGCGAAAGATCTATCCTGTAAACATCTCTGCCTGTTTTTTTCCCCAGAAGACTGGCTGTAACAGTCTTGCCTGTGCCAGGCGGACCGTGAAAAAGTACTTTAAACCCCGGTCTGAGGTATTTTTCCATACCCCATTCCTTCATTAAAATATCACGGTTTAATATCCAGGTCTCGATCTGCCTGAGTTGCTTCTGAATGTGGTCAGTAATGACAAGATCTGTCCATTCCATCCTGGTTGAAAGCAATTTGGCAGGGAACTCCAAACTGAAAACCGGTTTACTGTATTCACCTGTTGTAAATAGTTCCTGCACCTCTTTTGAAACCAGCAATGCCCCACTTAACATGGGCTCGCCTGATTCAACATCATCAAGCCTCAGCAGGTTTTCTTTTGAGAAAACATGTGATGCATCAAAGGCCCTTAATATTGAGAACCGCCTCTGCAGATTATTGCCGGCCAGAATGAACATAGCTGTTTCACCTGTAGGAATAAACCCGCTATGGTTCTTCCCCCTTCTCCCCCCGAATTCCGTGTATACCTGCTGCGTATTACGATTTTTGGCCATGAACATATCGAGGAGCTCAGGTTTTATGTGCGGAACCATTGCAAGGGCCAGCAGAAAACGTTCCTCGAAGCCAAACTTTCTTTTGTTGATAAATAATGCGAATGTTGACTTACTGTTTGTCAGCGAAGGAGGCTCCACCTGGTAAACATCAGTGAACCCGCACTCCTCTTTGGAGTTAAGCTTTGAACGCACTTCCAGGATTTTGCGGAACCAGTTCAGCTCGGCTGCTATATCGGCAGCATTATGTCTTATTTTTTCTGTTACCATTCAACATATATTAAGTAGGGATTCCAGGGTAATTTAATTATGGAGATCAACCAGGGGAGCCTGTCAACGAGAACATCCAGGCTCTTGCGCTCAACTGTTAACTTCCAGCTTCCGCCATATCCGTCTCCGGTTATCAGCCCCTCCCGGCTCAGGAAAGCAGACCTGATTGAATCTGGTGACGATTTTTTCAAAACACTCCACTGGCTGATCACATGTTCCAGCAATTGCTCACATTCGGCCCTTTCTTTATCCCGAATATCGATGCCTTTGATCACAGGGGTTTCAGGTGAAAGACCGCACATTATTTTATTAAGGAACAGTTCCTCTTCACCGGTTTCATTATGCCCTGTTGCCAGATACTGGATCAGATGGACTGCGCGGTGCCGGGCTTCGTGCGATACGAACTCTTTTCCCTTAACAAAATTAAGCTTTTCAAAAAAGGATTTCAAGAAGGGATGAAGAATAACTATACCGGCATTGCCAACCAATACCTCAGTGGCATTCTGTATTAACCCTGAGGCACCCCGTATTTCCCTGCCATTATTTTCCGGAACTGATATTGGCGGACTTGTTGATTCAGAAGACCCGGGCCTTCTCCGCGATGAAGAAATATTGGCCTCCTCACCAGGTAAACCGTCTTCAGTCCCATCCCCGGAAAAATCGATGGCTGATCTCTGCCTTGAAGAGGGCTTGCCGGGATCTGCATCCCTGGCTGACGGAACGGACCGGACTTCAGGCAGGGACCGGGATGACGGAACGGAAGGGCCTTCGGGCAGGGATCTGTCGGACTGTCCGGGAGAGGCTGCCCCCGGCCCATCCTGTTCTTCATCCTGCCCCGATTTATCTTTATCGAACAGTGGTTTAACGCTCTTCTCTTTTAAAAATGCCTCAACTTCTTTTACCATGTTATTATTGAAGCTTTCTTTATCACTTTCCGGAAGTTCCAGGATGCGGTCCGCTAATTCTGACAATCCTCCAGTCTTGTCGCCGGATTTGCCTCTACTTACTGTTTCTCCTGTTGCCTGCCGTAGTATATTCATTATCTGCTCACGCAACCATGTTTTTGATGTCCGTATCCTTCCCGGGTTCATGAACACAATCTCTGTCAGCCTGCTCCAAATCAGAAGACGAAATTCATTCCACGCCAGGGTACTGATGCGTTCGGTCTTTCTCAACGCTTCTGACATGCTACGGGAAAATCCTGCAAGCTTCCTGATGACAAGGTATTGCGAAGAGCTCTCAATCCCCTTTGCAGCATACAGCGGCAATATCTGAAATAAAGTTTCATCCGGTACCTGGAATATGAACCTCTGCAGATGCCGTGTGTTCTTCAATTCATTCTGCAGCATTGCTGCTGTTCTCCCGATGTGCGATTCGGTGAGCTTCAGGAGTAGCTGCACAAAATCTTCTTTTCCGGCTTTTGTGCCTGTAGTCCATGGCATATGACCGGTACGCAGAAAATAAGCAAGAGCTTCAATTTGAGAATCTTCAATGAGGAGTACGCGGACTTTACCGTCAGTTATGCCGTCCGGGAAACTTTCTGAGTCTTTTATATGTCGCAAGGAGTTATGTTGAATCAGCAACTCCGTGATCTTGTCATAAAGCTGAACCGGCACCTTTTCAGTCAGGTCAGTCAGCAACTGGTTATAATTCATCTCGCCGGCATCAATTTCAAGCCGGTCTATCCTGATTACCCTGTCATCCGGCGAAAGCCTGTCAAATACCTCCTCCATTGCCGGGAGCAGCCGGTTCCAGAACAAGCCGGCCACCTCTGACTGCACTTCATGGCCATTCAGTGTCTCCGGGGGGAGATCAATTTCAATGCATTGCCTTTTTATGATATGCGATCTTGAATGCATAGCATGGTTTTATTAACACTACCGGTTCTATCGTCCAAAAAGGTCAAGAAATTTACCAGTGTCCATATCAGGTTCCGGAGCAATATCGGCCTTTAACCGGTTCAGGCTCCTGTCGCTTAATTTTTCAAGTTCATTCCTGGTAATCGGTTTATCAAGCAGTTCCGGCTCAAGCTTCCTTATCAGATCATTTTTAGTTTCACTTGTGGTGTATGAAATACTCCGATCTTCCAAAATCATTTTTAAATCGTCATTGGTCAAATCTATGAGATGTTCTCTGACCCTGCCCCGGTCAAATGTGACTTCACGTTCGAGTGTCATCACTACATCCAGCCGGGTTCTGCCCTCAACCGGGACAATTTTTTGCAGGTAGCCAATGAAAGAGAACACTAATGTGGCATCCGGTGAAGGAACAGTGATCATATAATTGCCCTTGACATCAGTAATAGTGCCTGTTGTCGTTCCCTGCACAGTTATATTCACTCCTGGCAGTGCACCGCCTTTTTCATCGGTTACCCTGCCTGTTACAGTATGAGCAGATACAGGATGGATTATTATTGTACCACATCCTGTCAGGTATCCGCCAGATTTATTCTGGATCCTGGTGGTGTAGGTAAAGCTGTATGGCGCAGATATCTGCTTCTGCAAGGTAATTTCCAGTGCCTCCTGAAGATTATTGACGAAGATGATCTCACGGTCATACTCCGGATCATTGAACAGGCTATCAGGCTGCTTTACAACCTCTGTCTGTTCCGGGCGCATTTGAAGATTGATATCTTTGTACCTGTGGCAGCCACCCAGCACAAGCACTTTCAGCCTTCCTGAAGATGTAAGATTGTTACTCAGGCTAACTATATCGTATGTGAAATCAAGGATGCCGGTAAAGTTATCAGGCGGAGTTATCTTCACGATACCCTCATCTGTCTCTTCCACCCTGGAGTCCTGATTTTCAGGTTTTATGCCAGTCAGTTTAACATTGCGGATAACCTTTTCATCAGGAACACAATGTTCATTTTCAAGGTGATAGAGGTCATGGACATTCTCCAGCAATTTGACGGAAACGGACTTGTTCATCAGGGTAACAGCAAATACCGGCCGGGCATAGGGCGCAACCTTAATGTCCCGTCTCGCCTGGTCATCATCACATACCGGGATACTGGCTTCCTGCCTGTCACATACCCGGTAGGGAAGCATAAAGTCGGCCAGAACCCTTTGTTTAGCTGAATTGTGGTCGCCATAAACAACCAGGAATGTTCCGTGTGCCGGTGCACCGGCTGCATGCTCCATGCCGGGATGAGCCTCAA
The DNA here is from genome assembly GCA_007133565.1 of Bacteroidales bacterium. Classification (GTDB taxonomy): domain Bacteria; phylum Bacteroidota; class Bacteroidia; order Bacteroidales; family PUMT01; genus PXAP01. The sequence goes on along the minus strand of SLMM01000065.1, from coordinate 12,411 downwards.
GGTATTCAGTAAAAGTATGGCGGCGGGGGTTCTGCCGGAATGAATAGTAATACTCCCTGCGCCTGAAAGCATAATATATCCTGAAAAGCCTGTTAAAGAACACGGAGTCCATCAGATGATAAAGAAGCCGTAACAGGACCGATGCCGACTCCTGTACCCTTTCAAGATGGGCTTCTGTCAGTACCCCGGCAGGAATTTTCTGAGATAATTTTTCAAAACGAATGAATATTTTCCTGACTACATATTCAATGGCTGAGGAATAGCTGGCTTTCAGACCCTCAAATTTATCTATGAAATCAGGTAAGCACGGTGGAAGTGAGCCACACATGAATTCCAGCAGAATCTTTGAAATCTCATTCAGTTCACCTGGCTCTTCAATTTCCAGGGTTTTCCTGGTCTTATAGGCATAATAACGCATATGTACAATAAGTTCATCCCCTTCAGCCGCCCGGGAATAATCATCTGTGCGTTCTGCCCGTGAGCCGGTATCATCCAGCCTGGTGTCAAGTTCAAATATTGACACCCCTGTTTTGATCATATTGACGAGATGGTAACGAAAAGTATAATAATCTTCGTGCAGGTCATGAAATCCCCGGCTGTAGTCTATTGCATTCGAACCAGGGTGGTCAAGGACTTCAGTACTATTGTTCAGCCTCAGTGCCAGCACATCAAACGGCAGGTTGTGCCGTCTGATCATATTGTCGAGATTATCAAGAACTTCAGCACAGGGCTTGCCTAAAACACCTTCGATACGATAAAACCCATAACGGTCCCGATCGTGATGCAGTGGCCTGAAAACGGCATTATCCTCAACATCTGCATCATCATCATGACTGAAATTATTACTATAGGAGAGCACTCCCGAATCGAGCAGGCATCGTCTTGCAAGATCATGGTTCCAATATTGTTCTAAAAAGCCATGATCTTTGTTTTCAATGATCCCGCTGCTGTAGTAGAATGGAATTGCCCTCTGCGTTAAGTTAAACCCATTCCCGGCACTTGGTGTTACCTTAAGGTCATATTTTTCTACAGACCTGACAATAGCGACATCGAACGCTTCAACCATCAGTACCGCCCGGGTAAATAAAGAGAGGGACTTCTCAAGCAGGACATTTTGATTATTGTAAACAGGCGACTGTATAAATTGTTGCCTGTATTCTGACGGGACGCAGTTTTCTGAAACTTCACCAAGGCTGAGATGCCTTGGGAACAGCCTGTCGTCGGGACGGCACCGGGTAAGCAGGTCAAAGGAGACTTCCCTGAACTCCCTGTATGCCAGGGCAAGGTCTTTTACAAAGTCGTAATAGTATTGTATCCCGAAATGGCTGTTACTCCCGGCAAAAACCTCATGCCAGGTATTCAGCCTTTCTGTGATACCGGCATCTGCAAAGGGATTATCTGGATACCTGGTGCTTAACACCGGCCTGAATGCTTCGTAAGCATCTTTCCAGTATCCAAATAAAGTAAGCACTGGGTCGTTGCCCGGACCATCAGGTAACAGTACCTCTTCATAGGGCTTTCCTATTTCCGGGAGGGTTTTGAACTGTTTCGCCGGCAAATCAAATTCAGCCCGTTTAAGGGTAAAGTCTTTCAGGCCGAAACGTTTGGGATATAGTGTAATGTCTTTGTTTTCTGTACGTTCCAGGATCTTCTTCATGTCAGAAGTTGATACCAGTAACCTCCGGAGGTTAATCTTCCGTTCAATTCCAACTTCATCGCAGCCTTTGCTTAAACAGGACTTCAGGTTTTTGTCGTAAACCTCGAGAAAAAGAAGGACAACTTTATTGTTAAGGAAATTCTTGCTCAAAGGCTTAAGTACGCTGTCATCATTGGGCTGGAAATTGTCAGACAACAATTCTGCAGGTTTAACATCATATTCACCGGTCTGGTCATTTATAAAGGGAGGATAATCGCCGAATTCCCCGGCAGGATATTCACGGTACCGGGTCAGTTCACAACGGGGACTGCTTATAAGGTAACCTTCAGATGTAATTCCAACCCCGGCCGAAATCCCGAGAGTATCTTTTCCAGCATCGGAGTCTGCCTTTGTAACGTATTTCAGCTCAAAACCACATACGATTCCAATTCCTATAAGTCCGCTCCGGGTCAACCTGTCCTGCTCTTCCAGATATTTAACCGTATCATTGAGCTGACTGTGTGTCAATACCTGATTCTTCTCAAAAACCGGATATGAATGATGATATTGTGTTGCCATAATCTTGTGTGTTTAATTGCTGCCTAAGGTTGAATTATTAAGTATCATTGCTTCCTCAAGTGTATCGTAAGCTTCGCAATCATGCAGCCTTCCGACCGGATACACATTGCTCAACCCGTCCAGTACAGAGATCAGGTCGCCGAGGGCTTCGGAAATAGCGGCTTCATCCCGGTCATTACAGGCATTGAGAAGCAGCCACTTTCTATAACTCGTTTCAAGTTCTGTCATCTGCCGGTTACTAACCCAACAGATCCTGAGAAAAATGTGTGCAGGTGCCTCCAACCTGATCTTTCGCTCAAAAAACCGGCGGAAATCCATACTCCCGAAGCGTCCCTGCCAGTATGGAAGCACCACTGTTGCAATGTAGCTGTAGGGGTTTGACAGCTGGCAACCAGCAATATCCTGATCAATATATAGCGGGAACAGGGGGTCCTGCAGGGTTTCATTATTAACCCTGGGCCTGAGCAGGATATGTTCAATCAGGTGCAGCCCCTCATTGCTTAGAAACTTATCGTGGAAAAATTCTGTCAACTTCTGAATATAAGCCTGGTAATCCTCTAACTCGCCGGGACTCTCGCCCAGGACCTGCCCGGACCTGCCAGTAAGCTGCACCCGGCCCTTGCCTTCACCATCATCAAGGAACAGATAACGTTCTTTTTCCCCGCCATTGATAACCACATCCCAGATAAACTCCTCAGACCTGGTGTCCATCTCTGATGCGGCCTCCTCTTCAGTCACAGCTGTTCCGGTAAGGGATCCGTTTAGCAGGGCATTTTGTGCATCACCGAAAGAATTTACACTATATAGAGTATAGGATACAGTGTATGAGGTGCCATTCTGTTCGGTTTTGATATCAAAGTACCTGTTAACCGGTGCAGCGAAGTTATTCCGGTTGGATTCGGGGTTGGTATAAAACTCACTCTCAAAAACTTCAGTCAGTTCTGCAATTGCAGCCTCAGCATCCTCCCGTGTACCATAGTCCTTTACAAAACTTTCAGCAATTACAGTGCCGTCACAACTTAAAGAAAATGAAAACGTTGCATCATTTTCAATGATTTCGTAATTCCCGGATTGGAGCCCGGCAATTATCAGCTCCTCCAGCGCTTCGGCAGCATCAGCCGCACTGCCGAAACCGGTTCCTTCAGGCTGGGTAAGCAGAACATCATCATTCGAATTCCGGATCTCGAAACTGAACCGGCTGCCGCTTTCACTGATCACGAACAGATCAGAAAAGTTAAGCCTTTCAGCAGGAGTATCATCAATCCCGATCTGCAGGGAAGCACGTCTTTCCAGCCCCGATTTGTTCCCTATGTGCCACAGGCGGCATGGATCTTTATAATTGAAGGCTGTGCCTCTTCCTGAACTTATTTCAGGATAAGAGTTAAGGAAAGCCAGTTTGTCCTGCAACAGATCACGCTTACCTTCCATTCCCGACATCCTGTACGTCAGGGTAGCATAATCCGTAAACTGCTCGGCAAACCTTGCCATTAAGTGATCCATAAACTTATTCCGCCTTTTTATAAAGAGCTCTTCACTTTCCGCTATCATATCCAGATTATCCTGGTACTTATCCGGGTCCTTAAACAGGGTTTCAATTTCGGGATACAAATCCGTAACAGATTTTGTGAAGTAGGTCCTGTCGACTTTATAGGATCCGTGTTCATCCTTCCCGGCATTCATGGAATACAGGTCTTTTACATGGGCGAGCTGAGCAAGGTAATTTGCCAGTAACTGCTCAAAAAAGAGAAGGTAGCCCTTCAACTGGTTTGCCTGTGCTTTCCGTACCGCTCCTGCTGCGGTTGGCAAGCCGTCGAATCCGACACCATATACAAGGGGAAGGTCCTCTTTTATACTTGTATAGCTGTCAAGATTGAGATATTTCCCTTTCGGGGATTTTAAATCATTTGCCTGATCGGGTAGTTTGCCTGATTCGTCCTCAGATTCCAGCTCGCTCAGCCTGTTTTTAACATTTGACTGGTTAGCCTGGTACGGCAACTGCTCTTTAAAAAAGGTGATTTTTGAATCTCTTACCGAAAGCCTTGGCACATAATTTTTTTCATAAGCAATATCCAGCCACCACTTAACGCTTTTTGATTCGATATCATCATCAGTTCCATCAGGGATATTGGCAATCTCTATGTGCCTGACCGAAACCACGCCATCAATCTCCATAATGATATTGATCAGATCGGAAACGTATATTCTTCGCATCCGGTCACTCTTCTGAAGTTCGCTGTCAGGCATGAAGCCATGTTCCATAAGGGGGCCTTCGAAGATCTCCTCTGTTGGAATTCCCAGATCAGTCATCTCACCCAGGGAGTAAAATCTCACGGGAGGGGCAAGAAACCCGGCTATCTGATGATATATCTGTGCCTGTATTTCCTCAACATCAGCCTCAAGCTCAAGCTCGATATCGGCGCAGACAGCAACACCTTCTACTTTCAGGGCGCTGAAATTCAGAAAATCCTCGCAAAGGTTCCTGTTTGCATGCAGTCGTGATTTAACCTTTTTAACTATCTCGTGAACTTTCTGAACCCTTCCCTGGTAGGCCTTCGTTAACTTGTCTATTTCATTGTTAAGTTCATCCGAAGCTGAAACCAGTTCAAACTCGTTATTGTCAGAGTCAGTTACTTTCAGCGAAACCTGTTTATCCTGATCTGCAGTATAATCCACACTGTACCCTGCAGGTAATTTCCGGAAACTCACGGAGATCCTTCCGGCCGTTTTACGGATGCCGGCCATATCATTCCAGTCAACCGAACTATCATCCCATCTTGCAAACTCGATCTCAAGCGAACCGTCCACCTGTTGCTGCCCGGGAAAATTGAAGGACCCTGAAGAGAAGTCACCCCTTATGATATTCCGGTTCAGGTCACCATGTGTTTTACAGGTTTCAAACTCCAGAAGTATATCATATAACGCGAGTATCTCGAGCAGTCCCTTACCCTTATCTACTTCAACTTTAGGCTCATACGACAGCTTGCTTTTTGAAATGTGGGCCCAGACAGGGACTTCAGGACTTTTCGATACGCTTATCCACGCATTTTTGACCCCGGTATAACTGCAGCCCTCTTCCGATTCTTCCTTTACAGACACATCAATGATCAGCTTCCGTATATCCGTTAATGTAAGTGGCTTGCCGGGAAGAATCTCAGCGGCGGTAAAGAAATTTTTAATATCCTTCTGATCCGGCTTTGCCGGGTCAGCTGCAAGAATATCCTCTATTTTCTGATTTGAACGGTTGCCCAGGTCAGTTATGGCATAGCACAGCACTTCCAGGAGGGTGACACCGGGATCGTGAGTATTAAAGTCCGTCCACAGTTTCCCCGCCAATTCCTGGATATGCGAAACAGCTATTTCGCGCAGTTCTTCATAGCGCATGCTTTTAAGTTCAGCAGCCTCTTTCGATATTTTAACAGATTCATCCATAGTCAATATATGATCTGAGCCATTTTCAACTCTATCAGCCGCAACTATCAGTGTTCAGTTCTCTGAAAGCACTTACTTTGTTATCTTCACAGGGACCCGGTTCTTCGTCAATCACCACGATGATATGTTCAGGCGCTGATCCCAGTACAGAAGCAGCAGTAGTAGCTTCAGCCTCATCCTTCTCCTCCTTTATAAACCCGGCAAAGGGATCCGGAACAAGGTGCATCATCCTGAAGCAGGTCACAAAATCCACATAAGGTCTCTTTTCAATGAAATGAAGGATTTTGGATTTATGAATGCGCCCCCCGAATACAACGTCGGGAGTATTACGGAAGGCCCACGGCGACAGGAACGACTTTATCTCCTGGTTCAGGACTTCCTGGTAATATCCGCTGTCTGTCCCCTCCCTGAACCTGACGTTAAAACTCACCTTTATCTCTTCATACAGGGGATTACTTACATGAAGCCGGACATTTTCATTTTTTATCTTATTAAGATAGTCTTCAATCTCGGCCAGCATGATCAGGCTGGTTCTGGGTTTCAGCGGATCGACCGCATTTTTGTTTATCATGTCTGATACCATGATCAGTGAAACATGGCCGGGGGCAATCTCGGAATAGTTATCCGTTGTACCTTTAAAATATGTATGATTCAGGCATTTCACCTTATAAATGGATGGAAACTGCTGAAGCACCAGTCTTTCATAATCCCATATTGTGATAGCCCTTCTTTTGTGACGAAGCCGTTCGCTTACCCTGGTGTAAAAGTCACTGCTCTTCTCTTTTGCCGACCCGCCGAACGAAGCAAACGGCTGTACTATTTCCTGAATGGCCGAATCGCTTACTCTTAATTTACTGATAGTCTCTGCAGGGAGAGATTCAGCTAAATGGCCGGGGCCATCTTCACTTCCCTTGTATGTGGCTTTAACCGCCTGTGCCCGTATATCCGTGAGCCTGGAGATAGCAGGTGTGTCCTTGTCAACGGAAGCTTTCAGCCAGACCAGTCCGGCAGGCAACATAGTGTGCCTTGTCGAAGCTTTCCGGGGAATACTGAAACTGATTATGCCCGAACTAAGCAATTGATTAGTTGAATCTGAAAGAATCTGGCGATCATTGAACTGCTCCCAGCGGTCGGCGGCAAGGTAACTCCAGGTAACCGGCTGCCTCGTGTAATCGGGGTCGGCACTCCCTTCTGCCACCTGAAAGAGTATCGATATATTCCTTCCGCCGGTAAAATTCTCAAGTCCGATATACAGGTTCCCTTCTGAGGTGAAGACCGGCAGAAAAGTAACATTATCTGCTGTCTGCCCTGGCCCGGTGGCGCCGAAAGGATGGATGTGGAAAAAACGGTCAATTTGCCCGGATCCATTCCCTGATGCCTGAGCCGGAACGTCCATTGATATTTCAGACATATAGTCAATCGTAAGTTCATTTATGACAGGCGTATAAGGCTCGTTAGGAAGGCCTGGCTCTCCCCCGGTATCCAAAGCACTTATTACGGCTTTTGCATAGGAAGGCCCGTAATCCTTATGGCCAAAGTCCATGCCTTTAAGCATCAGCCGTATAAATCCCCTCCGGGTACCGGTGTCATAAATTGTAAATTCCTGCAGGCCGGGATCACGCTCAAAATCCTTTATTCTTCTGCAGTCTGTTTTGATGGTGTTTTCCTGATCAACAGGGGCGTTGATATTGGCATAACTGAAAAGATGAACGTTATCATCAACAGATTTCCACTTTCTTTTTTCCAGGATTGAGACTTCAGCTTTGAACGAATTGTTTTGGCGTGTGTTGCTTTGGGTATGATAGTTTTCATAGTATTTTCGAAGGCTCACCTCTTTTGGAAGGTCATGCCATTTCAGGTTAAGCCACAACCTGTGAAGATTTTTCTGGAAGATTTCCCAATTGCCTATGTAAAAAGAGGATCCCAGTACCGGCCGGTTCCCGAAAGGTTGGAATGGCTTACCCGGATCAAGGCTGCCGCTGTCATTCTGCAGAATATTGTTTTTCACACCTGTTACATCGACCCTCATGTGAAGACTGACCAGGTTCAGTCCGCAAAGATATTCATAGGGAAAAAGTTCACCGGCATTTTTATTTACGGGAAATCCCTTGTTCAGGAGGACCTTCATTACGGGCCATTTCGTGTTTACCGGGTCACCAAGTATCTCTTCATTGTAGCCTGTTACTCCCGGCTGACTTTCGTCAAGGGTGCGCACAATAGTGATTGTCCCCTCATCCGGCCTGACCTTTGTAGAATGGGACCGTTTACGAAAAGTGTAAATCAGGTCATCAACCTTGTCCGTGCCCAGTCCTTCAACATCAAGAAGCTTACTGACAGCATTAAAGGAGCCATTATCGTTGCGGTATTTCACAATATTATTAGCCACGGTAATACCTATTCCGTATCCCGGGCCAACTTTAGAGTATCCCCTGTCGGGATCATCCTTTACCCTTGTTGCAATGGTTTTGGCATCGGCGGTATTAACAAAGTGCAGAACATCAATTATCGTTTTGATAATCTCGGGGTGAACCTGTTTCTCCTGGTGCACCAGGTCTTCACCGGCCGGAACTATCCAATCCTCTTCTCCGCTGAACATTACCCGGAAAGCGTGTTTTGCAAAGGGGATTTCCTTAAAGGCCAATTTCTGGAGTGCCTGGGCCGTCTCGATACTTTTCTCAAACTGCAGCCTCAGCGTTACGGTGCGGAAACCTTCGGCCATATAAAGAGCGGGAGAAGCCACCGCAAAACCAATATCTGCTTGCGGACGGTCAGGCCCGCCAAACGGTTTCCAGCTGATCTCATCATTTTCAAATTCCCCGCCAGACCCGTCAGGTGAATTTGCAACCGGGGAGGCGTATAACCTGCAATCCCTGCCTGGGCCAAGATTAAAAAAAACTGATTTCAACTGGCTCACTTCGCCATGATTTACGGCCATATCCCGCACCGTCTCATATAGAATGGGTTTCCCGGCATCATCTTTCAGGCCGGTTTTCAGATCACTACCCTTTGGTACCATATGAGACTCCCTGACATGCTTTGCAAGCTTGAAAATTATAAATACCTGATCAGCAATTGCCGGCCTCTCCCGGATTTGAAGCACATCCTTATAGTAGAAGTCGATATGTTTCTTGCCGATTTTGTTAAGATCATCCTGCGCGACCCTGAAAAGCTTCAGAAAAGCGAGAAAAAGAGCTATATGAGGTTCGGTCCTGCCGCTTTTCCGTTTAACATAATCCAGATAACTGGAATCTTCATCTTTGTTTTCGTCAAGAAGTATTTCAAGGTCCTTATCCTTCTCAGCTGAAAAAAAGTGCTTCCACACTCCGGCTTTTACCGATCCATCCTCCCCGAAAAACATTACCTCTCCGGCAAGCTTCTGAGCAAAGATGATAAGGTCTTTCATACCCCGTTCATCAATCTCAACATAATCCGGCAAAAGGGCTTCCAGAAGTCTTTGCTGCCTGCTTGTACCGTCCCGCTGCAGGCGAATGCTGTTTTGGTATCTTTCGCTCATTATCTTATATCAGTTGCTTCAGTCAGATAAAACGGATACACCAGGTTTGTCCTTGAATTGGTGGCAATGACAGTATATTCAAGAACGATCAGGATGAGACCCTCTTCAGCCTGTTGTCTGAAAGAAATATTTTCGGGAATAACCCGGGGCTCATGAAACAAAATTGCCCTGCGGATATCCTCCGTCACTCTTGCTGCCGTAGAACTTTTCAATGATTCAAAAATATTGGTCTGAAGGTTCGTTCCGTAGTCGGGCCTCAATACCCGCTCCCCTTTCATCGTTCCCAGCAGGATCTCCAGGCTTTCGCGAATGTCCTGCTCATCCTCTGACATACTCACGGTAGCACTCCCGCTGTTAAACCTAACCGGGAACGACCATCCCCTTCCAAGAAAATTTTGTTCTTCTGCCATATCGATTATCCTATAATTACTGTTGGTTCTCCTATTACCGCAGATGCTCCGCAAATACATACATCACCAACCCTGATGGCAGGCTTTCCACCTATAAGCACAGTGGCACTACCCATCGGGAAAGGGCTTGAAGTAGGCTGATGAGTGTTTGGAGGCAGTGAGCACACATGATTATCGCCTGCAACACTGGCAGGCATGCCTCCTATAAGAACAGTAGCCTCACCCGGCCCGACGATGGTCCCGCCATGATTGGTCGTATCCATTATTCTTGCTGCTGCAGGCATAGTATCTGTTTTCAATTTATCGCTACAATGGATCCTTTAACTACAGTTTGTCCGTTCGATGACAGCTCGGCACCGGTCCCCCCCTCTGCTTTAAAGCCGGACGAAGCACCAGCATCTACATTGGTACCCTGGATTGTCACATCCCCTGAAGCTTTAAGGTTAAGATCCCCGGTACTTTCTATGGTAATTCCGTCAGATGAAAGTGTTATTTTGTTACTGTTTTCATCCTCAATCTTTATTCCGCCCTCATCATCACTCAAAATCCACTTGTTGCCATTAGGTGAAATGAGGGTAATGCTTCTTTTTTCATCATTAAAAATAAATTTCAATTCACTTCCGGTCACAAAACCTTTTTCCGGGTTACTTTCTTCGGCCGGTATCGGCGAAGGTTTGTTACTGCTGTGCAACATTCCGATAATAACCGGATCTCGCGGATCATCGTTAATACATCCCACAATGACTTCGTCTCCCACCTCCGGCCTGAACACCATCCCTCTGCTTTCACCTGCATCGGGTGAAGCGATCCTTGCCCACACACCATCATGTTCAGGGTCAATTACCGGGATCCGCACCCTGATCCGGTCTTCTCCGTCAGGATCCTCATGAATATTGGTAACCACCCCTGCCTGCAATCCGTGCACAGGAGGGATAAGCCCCGATGCCTGCCTGGTGGCGATATCGTCAAACCTGTTTATGTGCCATTCGGGGTCAAGTCCGAATCCAATATCAGTATACCAGGATGAATCACTCGATTTTTCATGACTCACCGCCGAGACGAAGGCAACTCCGTTAAATCTGTCGCCAAATCCTTCAAGCTTTATTGTATGGCCGGGTTTTATGTCGCTGAAACCGTTAATCCTGACCCGTCCCCTTACTTTTGCCAGCCTGCTTCTCAATATCCTGGAATCAGACCACGCCTTTAACTCACTGTCACCCACTTTACCACCATGTTGCTGGGAATAGTTCTGCAGTCCTGTCACTCCGGCAAGATCGCCGGCGGAAATATTTCCTGTTCCCCGGAAATCCGGTTCGTCAGCCTCCTCCTCTATTACCTGCTGAACTGAATAGTTCCACGATCTGCTGCTGTAGGCAATATGCTGATCCCTGGCATCAATTCCGGCTTCAAAAGCAATAACATTAGACCCGAATGCAAGGGTCAGCAACTGGTCTCTTGCGGGATCGGGTTTTTTCACATCAATCTTCCCATCATCTGCAAATACCAGGCTTCCGTTCACCTCTGCTCTTGAAACCACAAAATCCCAGTCAGTTGCATGATACTGCACCATCTCATCATGCCTGACACCGGTCGGTTCAACATCATGTTCCAATCCATAGTTGCCTATAAGCTCTTCAATTATTTCACTATCTGTTTGTGCTTCAAAATACCTGTTATTCCTGCCTGCAGTCATCTTAACCGCCTTGTCCCTCATGTCTATCTGCAGGAACGGATTTCTGTTTTCGAGAGCTTTTATGCTCTGCCCGGTTATTATTCCCCTGAAAATGGTGTCTTCATTGTTATGATAGCCGGCCTTTATCTCTACTTCATTTCCCGGAATGAACATATTACCGCTGCTTATGGAAAAATCACCGGCTGCCACATCACCGTCAGAAAGAATCAGTCGTGCTTTTGGTATCCTGTTAACCGATTTTGTAACCATAATACCCAGAATACCATATTGCTGTCCAATATCTTCTCCCTCAACCAGTATGGTAAAGGTGGGCAGGTCGGTAGCTGCCTGTGTCGGTATTATATGGCTCTCTCTCATGATTCAGTTTTTTTAACAGGAGGAAGTACCAGCCGCTGTCCCGGTGTCAGTTTTCTGAAACTGATCAGATTGTTAACACGTGCCAGTTCCAGGTAAAATGACGGGTCTCCATAAGCTTCATTGGCAATGGCATGAAGAGTATCTCCTCCTTTTACCAGGTAATAATGTGTCATATCGGGTGAATTTCTCCGCTCCTCTACAGCCTGTTCCTTTAGCGAGGTGTGTTTCCTGAATGTGCAGTTGACTGTAGAGCGGATCGGGTTTCCATCGAGACTGAACATTTTATGTGTAACGGTGGCAGCCTCGAGGACCCCCCTGAATTCAAAATCCCCCCACCTCAGCTTCAGAAAATTCGGCTGATGTGTATTTCCGGACCGGCGATAAGTTACTTCAAGGAATTTCCGGATAACCTTATCAGTGCTGCCATCTTCAAGGACCTGATCTGCAATGTTGGAACTACCCGATAAGGATGCTCCGGTTGCATCAAACAGATATTCAAAAGTTATAGTTTCCGGTTCAGTATGAGTAAACACAAGTGGAGAGGTGCTGCCTTGCACTTTTGGCTTAACATAATTGTTTTTATACTGCTGGCTGTATGTGTTTGGGTTATACATCATCACAAAGGCCTCCAGCACCTCCTTATCGTCGTAATCTTCATTTGGAAACGCCGAGATTGTCATCTTGGCCAGTCCCTCCAGTTCTTTATATTCGTGTGATCCGTTCATCAGCGTTCATTTCTGTTTTCCTGTAACAACTCTAATACCTGCTGAACAATCTCTTCCATATTAAGGCT
>SLMM01000051.1 GCA_007133565.1 Bacteroidales bacterium | reverse complement strand
GGTTATTTCTTTTTCTGCCCGTAGTAGGCGCCCCTGCCGTGCTTGCGCAGGTAGTGGATGTCAAGCAGGTGCCTGCCAACTGAATAGCGGTTGCCAAGCACCTCTGTGCGGAATGCCATCTTTGCTATCTCTTCAAGTACAAGTGCACCCTCAAGCGCCTGACGCACATTCCTGCCCCAGGTGAACGGAGCGTGTGCATGCACCAGCACGCCTGGTACCTGCAGCGGGTCTGTGCCCTCAAACCTTTCTACAATCACCCTGCCGGTATTAAGCTCGTAGTTCTCTGCCGTTTCAGCTTCAGAAAGAGGGCGGGTGCATGGCACCTCTCCGTAAAAGTAATCGGCATGGGTGGTCCCGTAAACCGGTATGTCACGGCCAGCCTGGGCCCAGCTTGACGACCACTCGGCATGGGTATGCACCACGCCGCCAATACCGCCGAACTCACGATAGAGCAGCAGGTGGGTAATGGTATCCGACGATGGTTTCCACTTGCCCTCAACAATATTCCCCCCGAGATCGACAACTACCATATCGTTTTCCTGCATTTCGTCATAAGGCACACCGCTGGGCTTTATCACCACAAGCTGCCTTTCATGGTCAATGGCGCTGGCGTTGCCCCAGGTCATGATAGCAAGACCCTTATCCCTCAGGGCAATGTTTACATCACAAACCTCCCGTTTCAGTTCTTCAAGCATATCTGTAAACTTTTACATCATCAAAGAATAATATTCCTGATCTCCAGGCGATACCCCGGGAGAGCAAAGCCCCGGATGCAATCCAGAAGATGTTAACCTTTGGCCTTGAGGCCATAGTACATGTCATTCCACCTGAGTTCTTTTTTGAACTCTCTTACAGAGGTTTCCTTGTCAATTAGCAGGTATTCAATACCGCTCATCAATGCGAAATGCTCCAGGTGCAGCGGCTCCAGCACCATGCTGAACCCGGTATGGTGGGCTCCCCCGGCCAGGATCCAGGCCGTTGCGGCCACCTTCAGGTCAGGGTCGGGCACCCACAACGCACGGGCAACGGGCAGCCTGGGCAGCTCAGGAGACTCAACACTGGTGACCGTATTGACAAGCAGCCTGAACCTGTTGCCCATATCCAGCAGAGTTGCATTTAATGCTTTTCCCGTTGCAACGGGAAAAACAAGCCTTGGGGGGTCATCCTTGCCCCCGATAGATAAAGGGTGCAGCTCCAGTTTTGGTTTTGCGGCCGATATCGACGGGCAAACTTCGAGCATGTGCGCTCCCAATACCTTCATGCCCGACGGGTCAAGATGGTAGGTATAATCCTCCATAAAGGAAGTACCCCCTTCCATACCTTGTCCCATTACCTTCATGCACCTTACCAGGGCTGCCGTTTTCCAGTCCCCTTCAGCCCCAAATCCGTACCCTTTCTCCATCAGCCTCTGAACAGCCAGTCCCGGTAACTGGCTAAGCCCGTGAAGATCTTCAAAAGTGGTTGTAAAAGCCCTGTATCCCCCTTCTTCAAGGAACTCCAGCAATCCCAGCTCTATCTTTGCGGCCTCCTCCAGCCTGAGCAGCGCGGACTTATCCTGCATTATCTTCCCCGAAAGGGAATATAACTCCCTGTACTCTTTTATCAGCGTCTGAACGTCGCTCCCGGGCACACCGTTCACCCTGGCTGCAAAATCACCGACACCATAACCCCTGACTGTCCATCCCATTTGTAAACCGGCCTCCACCTTGTCGCCTTCGGTTACCGCCACATCGCGCATGTTATCGCCAAAGCGGGCTACCCTGAGAGACAGCGATTCATCCCGCCCGAGTGCAGCCCTTGCCCAGTGGGTTACCCCGGCAAGAACCTCCGGATCCTGCCAGTGCCCCGTCACCACATGGCGGTCAATGCCCATGCGACTGCATATGAAGCCGAACTCCCGGTCGCCGTGAGCGGACTGGTTAAGGTTCATGAAATCCATGTCGATTGCATCCCACGGAATATCACGGTTGTGTTGTGTGTGCAGATGTAGCATCGGTTTCTTCAGTTCCCTGAGGCCACCGATCCACATCTGCGCGGGAGAAAATGTGTGCATCCAGCATATTATCCCGATACAGGACGGATCGTTGCCTGCTTCGCGGCATACTGCAAGGATATCTCCGGGTGTTGTAAGGACCGGCTTGAATACCACCCTTACCTGCACATGCTTTTCATTTTCTGATATCCGTGATGCAGTGGCGTCCAGTGCCGCGGCTATCTCCCTTGAGTTGGCAGCCACTTTGCCGAGCGTTTCGCTGCCGTACAGATGCTGGCTACCGGTCAGGAACCAGAGTTTTTTAGATTCATTTTTTTGCATAATACTGATTTAATTTGTTTTATGATTGACGGGGCATTAGATGCACGATCATCCTCCGGGGGCAGCCCATCGGGGATAAGCCTTTCTGCAAGTATAAGCCTTTCTGCAAGTATAAGCCTTTCTGCCAGGACCCCGGGGGTTCATTTCATCTCAAAATGGTCGCCTCCGCTTATCAGCCTGTCGTACTTATCTTTGTCAAACCGGTATAGCCAGGCTCCCCTCCTTGAGCTGACCCTGTCTTTTTCATCCAGCCTGGTGAGAACATCCATCGAAAGGATCCTCTTCCTGAAGTTTCGCTTATCCAGATCTCTATGGTGGATTGCCTCGTACAACTTCTGCAGCCGTGTCAATGTAAACTTTTCAGGAAGAAGCTCAAATCCGACCGGCTGTATAAGCGACTTGCGCCTCAGCCTCCTTATCGCCTTATCTACCATTTCGGTGTGGTCAAAAACCAGCACCGGCAGGTTTTCAAAGGTGAACCACCGGGCAGAATACCTGTTCCCCGCTTCACTGTCAAGCCGGTCTGTACGTATCAATGCATAATATGCAACAGAGATCACCCTTCCCCCCGGATCCCTGTCCGGTTCACCATAGGTAAAAAGCTGTTCCAGGTAAACATCCCTCAAACCGGTCAGATTCTCAAGTATCCTTGCAGCCGCATCATCAATGTTCTCATCCCGGCCCACGAAGCCGCCCATAAGCGA
This sequence comes from Bacteroidales bacterium, assembly GCA_007133565.1. Lineage (GTDB taxonomy): Bacteria > Bacteroidota > Bacteroidia > Bacteroidales > PUMT01 > PXAP01. The sequence continues at coordinate 59,557 of SLMM01000051.1, read as the reverse complement.
CCAGCAGTCCCTGCAAGGGTCGAACCTCCTTTTTACCAGCAGAAGCTGCAGCCTGTCATCATCAAATCCAAACACGATACAGTCCACCGCCACATTGAAACACTCACTCTCCGGGTACATGCTCCCTTTTAACATGATGCATTACCAGAAATATATATAGAAGATGCCGATAACTGCCAGTATTATTACTGTGTGTACAACGTCCCATTTGTTCCAGCTTGCCCTTGTCTCCTGCTTCTGCTCTTCGGTAGCCGACCCGTAGGTGAGTCCCACTGTTTTGGAGCGGTCGGCCGGTTTGGTGAACAGCGAGACCACCACGATCACCGCTATGCAGAGAAAGAAAAGGTATATGGAGTAATGCAGCCAGTTATGCTGTAGTATCACCTGGTAAAACAGGCCCTGCGGATCGAGGTACGGCTCCATCACATTGGCAGCCAGCCTGGTCATTCCAAGCACGAACCCTGTCAGCAGTCCCGCGAAACCCGCTGCGGGCGTGGCCCTTTTCCAGAACACCCCCAGGAGGAAAACCGATGCAATGCCTGGTGATATGAGTGACTGCATATCCTGCAGGTACTGATAAAGCACCTGCCCTATGCCCCTCATGACAGGTATCCATAATATGCCCAGAATGACTATAACCGTGGTTGCCGCCCGTCCAACGTAAACAAGATGCTTTTCAGATGATTCGGGTTTAAATCTTTTGTAAAAGTCCATCGTAAAAAGTATGGCAGATGAATTGAACAATGAAGCCAGTGAACTCATCAGCGCCGCAATAAGTCCGCCAACCACAATTCCCTTCACTCCTATCGGCAGCAGGTTGGCCACCAGGGTGGAGAAAGCCGCATCAGAGCTGGAAAGTTCCATCATACCCTTCTGATGAAGAGCATAGGCTATAATACCCGGAATAAGAAAAATAAATACAGGAAGCAGCTTCAGGTAAGCGCCGAATATGGTCCCCCTCCTGGCTTGCTTTTGATTCTGTCCGGAAAGCACACGCTGCACAATATACTGGTCGGTGCACCAGTACCAGAACCCTATTATGGCAGATCCCAGTATGACGCCGGTCCACGGAAACTCCGAATCTCTGTGAGACCGCATCAGGCTCATCATCGAATCACCTTGCTCGGTAACATTGGCGCCGGCTATCGTCATAAGTTCGCCCCATCCGCCGATCTCCCGCAATCCAACGACTGTTATAACAATAGATCCCAGCAAAAGAACGGGCATCTGGATCAGGGAGGTATAAAGAACTGATTTCATACCCCCTATCACAGTGTAGATACCGGTAATAACCACCAGTCCGATTGCCCCGATCCAGAAAAAGTCAATCCCCATCCATTCGTCTATACCGAAGACCTCCTTGAAAACAATACCGCCGGCATATACTGTAACAGCAACCTTTGTAAGCACATAGCTCACCAGGGAAATGATTGACAGGAAATTCCGGGAAGCTGAATTGTATCGCCTTTCAAGAAATTCGGGCATGGTGAACACCTTGCTCCGCGAATAGAAGGGGACAAACACCCAGCCTAAAACCAGTATCATCCAGCCGTGCATTTCCCAGTGGGCCATTGCCATGCCGGTCTCAGCGCCCGCCCCGGCAAGCCCTACAAGATGTTCAGAACCTATATTGGAGGCAAAGATGGAAGCTCCTATAACAAACCATCCGGCATTCCTGCCTGCCAGAAAATAGTCGGCCGGGGTATCCTCTTTTTGCCTGATAACCCACCATACCACCATGAAGAGCAGAACAAAGAATGCTCCGAGTACAATCCAGTCAATCGTAGTCATCTGTTATTTTTTTTGGATTATTATTAGTGTATTAATTACACCTTTTTAGTTTTTCCCAAAACTAAGGCTTTAATCCAAAAAATCAAACAGCTCCGGATAAAAATCGGAGTTTATATCCACCTGACAAGTCCGAGATCCTGCCTGTGGGGTAATTCAGGATGTCTGGGATATATCCTTATGCCATAATGAAAAACTCCCGCCCTGGTCGGGTTGATCTGCAAGCTGAAATGCGCGAGGCTTCCCTCGGTACCTGAAAGTTCAAGCTCCTGCACATCAAATCTGTCGATGTTGCCGTTCCCCGGATTCTTATCAGCTACCACAATCTCAACCCCGACATGCGCAACATTAAGCTCCTTAAGGTCCAGCACCACCTCTCCGATATGCTCACGCCCGAGCACAAGTGCCTTCTCTGAAGTATCGGGATACCTGACCCTGACCACCTCAATGTTCTCCCAGCCCCTGAACATTCGCTGTTTCCATGAAGCAAGCTGCTTTGCCACTTCAAAATCATTGCCGCAGATCCTTAGTGACCGTTCATGCAGCTTATTGTAAAAGCGTTCAATATAGTCATTGAGCATGCGCCTCATGGTAAATAACGGTGCTATCCCGCTTATTGAGTTTTTGATGGTCCGGGTCCACTCCTCCGGGATGCCCGAACTGCCCCTGTTGTAAAACATCGGCACTATCTCTTCTTCAAGCAGGCTGTAAATCGTATCGGCGTCCAGCTCATCCTGATAATCCTGGTTGTCATAAACACGTTCCTGCGGAAGGGCCCATCCGGCACCGGGCCGGTAACCTTCCACCCACCATCCGTCCAGTACGCTGAAGTTCAGCACACCGTTCATTACAGCTTTCATGCCGCTGGTTCCTGAGGCTTCAAGAGGCCTGGTGGGGGTATTAAGCCACACGTCAACCCCCTGCACAAGCACCCTTGCCAGTTCAACGTCATAATTCTGCAAAAAGAGTATTTTACCGGAGAACTCCGGGCGTTTTGAAACAGTCACTATATGCTTCATCAGCTCCTGCCCCGCCTTGTCATTCGGGTGGGCCTTGCCAGCAAACAGGAATTGCACCGGCCTTTCAGGATTATTTACAATTGCCGAAAGCCTCTCTACATCCCTGAACAGCAGCTGGGCCCTCTTATAAGTTGCAAAGCGGCGGGCAAAACCAATTGTAAGGTGGGAGGCCGAGAATTTCTCCCTGACGTTGAGGTAGTACCGGGGGCTCTCGTGTTTTGTAAGCCAACTCATCCTGGTACGTTCGATAATATGATCGGCCAGCCTCTTGCGAAGTACTTGCCTGTTCTCCCATATCTTTTCGCCGTCTGCATCAGACAACGCTTTCCATGTTTCAGGCAGGTGCTGCTTTGTTTGGTAATCATTTCCCATCAGTTCAGCATACAGTCTCTTCCATTCAGAGGCTGTCCATGTGTCATGGTGAACCCCATTTGTTACGTAACCGATATGCAACTCATCCGGGAAGTACCCCTGCCAGAGGTCGCTGAATATTTTCCTGCTTACGCTGCAGTGCAGGCGGCTTACTCCATTTATTTCCTGTGAAAGGTTGGCTGCAAGGTATGACATTGAAAATTTTTCATTGGGATCATCGGGATGGATCTTCCCCAGGTTCATAAGCTGATCCCACCCGATATTCAACCTTTGCGGGTAATGAGCTATATAGGTACGCAAGAGGTTTTCGTCAAATGAATCGTGGCCTGCTGGTACCGGTGTATGAGTTGTAAAGAGTGTAGAGGCCCTGACCACTTCAAGTGCCTGGTAAAAGGAGAGCTTTTTATCATTAACATACCTGTTGAGCCTTTCGATGCCGATAAAGGCGGCGTGCCCTTCGTTACAGTGATAAACCGACGGTTTTACGCCAATAATCTTCAGCGCCCTTATGCCGCCAATACCGAGCAGCATCTCCTGCCTGAACCTGTTTTCCCAGTCACCTCCGTAAAGATGATGAGTAATGGCCCTGTCGGTATCCCTGTTATCTTCAAAATCGGTATCAAGCAGGTAAAGCGGAACCCGGCCCACGTCGACCCGCCATATCCTGGCCTTTACTGTACGTCCCGGGAAAGCGATGGAAATCATTGACCATCTGCCATCTTCAGTGCGTACCGGGCGGGCGGGGATACGCGTGAAATCGGTAGGATCATAGCTGGCTATCTGGTCGCCGCCGGCCGCTATCTGCTGCCTGAAGTAGCCGTACCTGTAAAGAAGCCCAACAGCCACCATGTCAACTCCTGAATCACTCGCCTCCTTGAGGTAGTCACCGGCCAGCACGCCAAGTCCGCCGCTGTATATAGGAAGGCTGCCGTGAAGTCCATATTCCATGCTGAAGTATGCAATCCGGGTATCCCCGGCGGGCCTGTCCATGTAGCTCCTGAAATCTTCATGAACCATGTCAAGATTTCTCAGAAACTCCTCATCTTTTTCAAGTACCATCAGCCTTTTGTAGCTGACCTTCTCAAGGAAATCTACAGGGTTGCCGCCCGTTTCGCCCCAAAGCCCCAGGTCAATCGACCTGAACAGTTCCTTTGCATTTTCATTCCAGCTCCACCAAAGGTTCCTTGACAGCTCATCGAGTGCGGATAGCCGGTCGGGCAGGTTTTTATGGACAAATATTGTTTTCCACTTAGGGGCATGACGAAAGGTGGTCTTGTAAACTGCACCAGCAAGTTCAGCTTTCTCGGTTGAGGGCAACTGTGATATCCTTGGCCATGATTTCTCAAGGGCTGAATGCCATGCCCTGCCGTAATGCTCCAACTGCTTTGCCCAGTCGGTGAGTTCAGAAATAATGCGGGCATTCTCCCTGACTCTTGCGGAAACTCCGTCATCAAAAGCAGAGATTGCAGTTATAGCTTCGGCAATCTCCTCTGCTACCCGGTGATAATTGTCGTCGGTCCTTTCAATCACCATAAGAGCCGGCCTGTCGCCCTTGTGGTTCATGCAAATCCACTGGCCGTATCCGCAAAGGCTGGTGGTTATGGCAGGCACACCGAATGCAATGCTTTCCATGGGCGAATACCCCCAGGGTTCGTAATAAGACGGGAACACCATTACATCAAAACCTGAAAGAAGGTCATAATAGGGCATGTTGAATATCCCGTCATTTCCGTTAAGGTAGCAGGGTACAAAAACAATGTTGACCCTGTCGTCCGGTTCATTGTGCAGTCCACGCTCCTTCAGCATGCAGAGCACCGGGTCATATTCATAATCATGCAGGTAGTGGGTTGCTATGCGGTTACCGGCCGGTATGTCACCTGCACTGCCAAAGAGGACATCTTTAAGATCCCTGCGGGGGCCTGTCTGCCCTGCAGGCACCATTATGAATGCCACCAGCTCCCTTTTCGGAAGGATGCGGTCTCTCAGTGCTGCTATCGAATCAATATAAAGATCAATACCCTTGCTCCTGATCTCATATCTTCCGCTGTGCCCTGCAAACATTACCTCATCATCAAGGCGCCTTCCCAGGAGCGCCTCACTAACAGCCCTCAGTTTTCCCCTGGCTTCAGCACGTTTGGCTCTCAGCGCCTTTTCATCAGGCACCAGACTGTTTTCAAAGCCGTTGGGAGTCATCAGGTCAGGGTCTCTTTCCAGAAACCTGCGGCATTCCCTTGCAGAAATCCCGCTTACGGTAGTAACCACATCTGCGTTGGCTGCTGCAAGTTTTTCGAGAGATATTTTTGATACAATGTTCATCTCCTTTGCCAGCACATTGATATCAAATTTCTCGAACTCTTTGTAAAGGGGATGGTTTCTTTCAGCAAGAGTCCGTCCTGCTACTGTCGCATGCGCTGTGAACATAGTGGCTACCTGCGGGACATTGTCTTTAAGGTACAATACACCGGCGCCGGAAAGCCATTCATGGAAGTGCGCAAGTACGAGGTCGGCACTGCCTGCATTAAACCTGGAAAAACTCTCTATCACCTTGCCGGCAGCATATCCGAAAAGAACCGGCTCAACATAATCCCAGGTACCCGAGATGCTGTCGAGCTTGAACCTTTCCCACATTATCTTGAATATTTCGTCTTTTTGTGAAATAAAAGGTGTGAAGTCCACTATTATCGCTATAGGCAGGCCGTCTACCTTCCATCTCCCCACCCTGATACTGAGGCCCTCCCCAGCCACTGCATCCCTCCAGGCTGAAAACAGTCCCTTATCCTCCACAAACTCAGGGTTATCAGACTCTCCCCTCCACACATCCGGCCCCATCAATATATAGTTGCTGTTAAACCTTTCCTGCATTCTTTTTGCCTTGCTTGAAATTGCCGTATGTATACCTCCTGACTTGTTGCATACTTCCCAGCTCACCTCGAACAGGAAGTCCGGGGTCATCATTTTTTCTGACATCTGTTTTTAATTGATTTATTATTACTTTATTGGATTTATCTCTTACCGGCACTTTTGCTACTGGAGGAGGCTGGTTTTTTGTTTTTTGCCGCAGTTTTGCCGGCTGCAGCCGTCTTTTTCCGGGGTTTAACCGCTGAGGCAGCAGATTTTGCCTTATTTGGCGCTTTTACTGGTTCCGGGGTTTCGTCATCCTCCACACCTTCAACAACAGGCGTAGCGATAAGCCTCCTCTTCTCCAGAAGCTCATTGATCTCCGCCTGGAGCTTCTCAACCTGCTCATCCTTCTCCTTCAGCTTTCTCTGCAGCAGTTCCTTCTCAGTCTCCGTTACCCCTACCGCCTCTTTAACCCTGTTGGCAAAGTCGCTCAGCACATTCATGTAGTTTATGAAAGCATCGTAGGGTGACTCATAGGGGTTGAAATACTTGTGCACTTCACCGTCTGAAAAGAACTTTGTCGACATGTAGTAAAAATGGTCGCTTACCTGCAGGTACCGCCAGTCGGTAAGAATCTTCGGATCATTGGACTTTTTCACCATCTCCTTTAATCCATATAGTTTTGTAAACGCCTCATTCTGCATGTCGTTACCCAGCCATGCAGAAAGGTCCCTCTCTTCATCAGCCCATGATATCGGATACGGAACGTTCAGGGCAGCAACAGGTTCAAGATCTGACGCCACTTCCGACGGAGTTGCAAACCTGAACTCCTTATGCCTGAGAATTTCGCCAGGAAGGGCTCTGAGGAACTCGAATATTCCGGTTTCTGCCCACTGGTGCTCTCCAAATGTTTCGTAATCCATAAAAAGGTTTATAACCTCCTCATTTTTGTCCAGGTTTTTCAGCCAGCCGGCATATTTTTCGGCTGTAAGCGGCCATTCGCCCCATCCCCTGTCTGAAAAGCGGAACGCAATATCATCGCTCAGCTTGTAGTTCTTCAGTAGTAACTTGAGCCGGGGGTTAATGGCGTTATAATAGAGGTAATTGGGACTCTTCCAGCCGAGAATATGCTTTGCACCTTCGGTAAGCATTGCGCGGTAACCCATGTCTGCTACCATAGCGCCTATATCATCAGAATAGACAAGCTCTGTATTGCGGAAAACAACCGGTTTGACACCAAACAGCGCTTCGATCCGCTCGCTGTGTTCGGCAACCTGTGCCCTGAACTCTTCCGGATCGGCAAGTGACACCAGAGAATGTGAATAGGTCTCAGCCAGGAATTCCACCTGCCCCGTTGCAGCAAGTTTTCTGAAACTCTCAAGAACCTCGGGGGCATAAAGTTCAAACTGATCAAGCGCAATTCCCGAAACAGACCAGGCAACCCTGAAACGTTCACCGTATTTCTCAATCAGCTCGAGCATTACCTGGTTGGCAGGGAGATAACCACGCCCGGCAACCTTTTTCATGATTGACTCATTTGAGTAGTCATCATAATAATAGCTGGATTCTCCTATGTCAAAGAACCTGAACCTCCTGAACCGGAAAGGCTGGTGCACCTGAAAATAGAGACAAATAGTCTTCATTGTATAGTTGTTTGGCGGTTAATTATTCGATACGTCAGCAGGCACAAGGCCGCTTGTTTCATGCACTGTTACTTTATTTAGCCATTACACTGTCATAAACCTGTTTCACATGCTGGGCTGAGTTCTCCCATTTGAGGTTATCCACCTCTGTTTTGCCGTGTTTCTTGAACATCTCCGACAGCGCGTTATAATGGAGAATGCCGTAAATGGCATCAGCCATTGCATCAATATCCCAGAAATCGACCTTTATGGCATGCTTGAGTATTTCCGACACACCACTCTGGTAGGAGATTATCACGGGCACATTCGACTGCATCGCCTCGAGTGGTGAAATACCGAACGGCTCCGACACCGACGGCATCACGTAAAGGTCGCTTATAGCGAACATATGGTTTACATCAACACCCCTGAGAAACCCGGTAAAGTGGAACCTGTCCATTATGCCAAGACTAGCAGCCCTTCTGATTATCCTGGGGAACATATCACCGCTGCCGGCCATGACAAAACGCACATTGCCTGACTTCCTCAGGACCTTATTCGCCGCCTCTACAAAAAACTCTGGCCCCTTTTGCAGGGTAATGCGCCCCAGAAAAGTAACTATCTTGTCTTTCAAAGGTTTGCTGAAGTATGGCCGGTCAGTTATCTCAAGTGGTTCAACCGCGTTGTAAACGGTAACCACCTTTGCAGGGTCGATGCCGTATTTCTCGATCACGGTGTTCCTTGTAAGGTTACTCACCGCAATGATCATATCGGCAGCTTCCATCCCTCTTTTTTCAATTTCAAAGACTCCGGGATTGACACTGCCTCCGCTGCGGTCAAAATCGGTGGCATGAACATGGATCACCAGGGGTCTGCCCGAAACCGCTTTTGCCGCTATACCGGCAGGATAAGTGAGCCAGTCGTGTGCGTGGATAATATCGAATGAATGGTCGTCTGCAATGACACCTGCAACAAGAGCATAGTTGGCAATCTCCTGGAACAGGTCCGGTCCGTATTTACCCGTAAATTTGAAGTTACCAATGTGTTCGGTATTGAAGTAGACACCGCCGCCCTCCTCGCGCTTTTTTCCCGCCCTTGAATACTCTTCGGGCGATATGTATGGAACAATACGGGAATGCACCTCCAGAAAAGTCATCTCCTTAAGGAACCCCTTCATCTCAACAAATTTTTTCCTTACGGGGAAGCTTTCGGCCGACAGAAGCGTGAGAGAACTCTGATCCTCATCTCCCCATGCTTTCGGAACAACGAAGATGACATCGAGGTCAGGGATATGCGACATGCCCCTGGTGAGGCCGTAGCAGGCTGTACCCAGTCCCCCGCTTATGTGAGGTGGAAACTCCCATCCAAACATTAATACCCTCATTGGCTAGATTGTTTTATAATATAAGATCAATTGTTCCATTCTAAGCAACTCTGCAACATTCCAGGCATAGGAAAGGGCACCGCCGGGATAATGCGGCGGATCACCGTCATAAAGTTCCGAAACCGAACCTACTCCATGCACCTGCATATCTTCCTCAAACCCGGCAAGCAACCTTTTCACCGTATCAACTCCCGACTTTTTGTGCAGCCGAAGAAATGCATCAGCATAGTGCCCGAGCAGCCATGGGTAGGCTGTACCCTGATGAGCAGCGGAATCCCTTTCCTCTTGGTCACCCTCGTAGACACCCTTGTATAGCGGGCTCTTCGGAGCAAGCGTACGCAGCCCTTTGGGCGTGAGCAGTTCACTGGTAATAACCTCGAGCAACCTGTTTTTTTTGTCGTCATCGAGGGGGCTGTAAGGCACCGACGCAGCAATTACCTGGTTGGGCCTTACCGACCATTCGGCCTGATCATCCCTAACATAATCAGCAAGGTATCCCCTTTCTTCATCCCAGAAAATATTCACAAAGGCCTCAGCCGCAACCTGCGGAATATCCCTCCACTTTTTTACGAAAGCATTATCTCCACCGGCTTCGGCAAGTTTAAGGGCAAACCTCACAGCATTGAACCATAATGCATTTATCTCAACAATGTATCCCGAACGCGGTGTAGCGGGCAATCCCCCTGTTACTGCATCCATCCACGTACGCGGCGTATTCTGTTCTGCACAGAAAAGAAGTCCGTTCTCATGCATAACGACAATTCTTCCCAGGCCTTCGCGTATCCTGGTGAGGATCTCCTTAACTTTTCTTCCATAGGTTTTCCAGGCCATTGCCCGGTCACCGGTATGGTGAGCATACTGTTGGAGAGCCCACATGAACCAGAGAGGCTCATCAGCTCCCGATTCACAGCATTCTCCTTCACTGCCCATAACCGGCCTGATTTTTCTGAGCATTTCAGCAAGGCTGGTGTCAAGAACAGACCTGAAAGTTTTCAAATCGCCCGTAGCCAGAGCCAGTCCGGGAAGCGCCGCAAACGTGTCTCTCATCTTTCTGCCGTACCAGGGAAATCCTGCCATGACCTCGGTCTTCTTCTCCTTCCTGACAAAGAACTGTTGTGCAGAGTTCAACAGGCAATTATGAAAAGTGTTTCTCGGGATTCTTTTCTTTATCTCAGACTGGAACCTGCGTTTCAGGACAGAGGGCTCCATCTCACGGAGTGAGGCAGAAAACACCATCGACTCCCCCTTTTTGAGAGGGAATTCGAAATACCCCGGCATAAAAAGGTCTTCCTTGTATTCGTATCCCCTCTTCTGCTCCTGTATATACTCAACATTATAGTTCCAGTCCGGCCCCGACACAAAATCCGCATCCTTTGAAATCTGCATGTATAGATAAGGATAACCCCGGTACATACGGGTCCTGACACCCTTCCTTACCTTTTGTGTTTTAGTTATAACATCCATATTGGCCTTGCTCAGTGCATGAATATTCCTGAATGCAAGATAGGGCCTGAGGCGCAGAAAGGTTGGAGAGTGAGCGTCAAGCAGCGTATACTTTATCAGTAAACACTCCTCGTTCTGCGTCAGGAGCCATTCCCTTGAAAGAATTACACCGCCCACACGGTACACAAGCCTGGGTATCGGATCCGTTTCAAAATCCCTCATGTATTTATGCCCTTTGGGATTGTAATAGTCGCCGGCATACTTGTGTATGCCCAGGTTGAACTCCTGCTCATGCTGTATCACCGTTTCGTGCAGACCGGAAAGCAGCACGTGGTGCCCGCCATCAAGGTATTCAAGCGGACATACCAGCAGTCCGTGATACTTCCTGGTATTGCTTGCGATAATGGTCGTGCAGGCATAGGATCCGGCACGGTTGGACCGTATCAGCTCCCGGTTAAGCGAATAGGAGAGGTTGATCAGCCTGGTCTTGTCGAAATTAAGGTAACTCATCAGTAATAACTCCGGTTAGCAGACTGCGACGGAATCGGTTCGCGCATTCTGTTTGTTTAACTGCTATTTGTTTGTCGGGTACGTTGCCGATCCAGACCATAAAAGTACAAAATAATTGTTTGTGGATTAGAACTTCGGAAGAATTGTGATACAATTTAATGAACCAAACAACTTCTGACTGTAAAGGTTCAGTCAACACCATGAATAGTTTCACAAAATTCCTGTCAGAAAAAATAGTTATATTCGCACTGTTTTAAGGTTTTCATTCAAAAGAAGAAGACAATGCCTGTATTATTAAACTCGGTATTTTCAAAGCTACCCTCTCCGGTCAAATCCGGCAGCATTGCTGCTCTTATCTGCCTGCTGACTTTGGGCATGTTCAGCGGCTGTTCGGTTCCCTCCAATGATTACTCAATCAGCGGTAAACTGGAAAACGCTGCCGGGAAGACACTGCATCTTTATGAAATGGGCCCGCACGACATGGTTCCTGTCGATTCTGAAGTCATGGGCCCTGACGGCAAATTCAGTTTTACCGGAGAGATCGACCAGATAAGGTTCATGACGCTCCGCTATGAAAACATGAGCAACCTGATACTGATAGTCACACCGGGAGAGGAGATAACCCTTACTGCCGACATCAACAATCTCCGGAGGTCAGCTGTTGTTGATGGATCGCCGGAGTCTGAACTGGCTGTTAAATTCAACAGGAGGCTGTCACAGACCCAGATGGCCCTGGATTCCATCTCTGAAATATACCGCAGAAGCCTCGGTGCATCCCCGTCAGTCATTGAACAGTTAAGAGAGGATACGCGAAAGCAATTTATCGCTGAGTTGGAGAGAATGAGGGAGTACACCATAGATTTTGTTACCGGCAACCCTGGGTCACTCGCCAGTATGATGGCCCTCTACCAGCAGGTTGACGGTGAAAGCTTCATACTTAACATGCCCGGCGATCACAGGTATTATGAACTTGTCGACTCGGCCCTGACGGCGAGGTACGGAAGACTCGATTATGCCGTGACATTCAGCGGCAATGTTAGTGAAATGAAGGAACAGGCGGAGATGAGACGTGAACGTGAAGGCGTGGTAGGCCCCGGAACACAAGCTCCTGAAATATCGCTTCCGGGCCCTGAAGGAGACACAATCTACCTGTCCTCGCTGAGAGGCAAATATGTCCTGCTTGACTTCTGGGCCTCATGGTGCTCGGAATGCCGTGAGGTGCTTCCATCTCTGACAGGAGTATACGACAGGTACAGCCGTGAAGACTTTGAAATATTCCAGGTATCTCTTGACAGGGACAGGGAGAGGTGGATAACCACAATAGAAGACCTGGGGCTGAACAGGTGGATACATGTAAGCGATCTGAGCTTTCTTGGCTCTCCGGTAGTTTCGCTTTACCGGCTGCAAGGCATACCCACAAATTTCCTTATCGACCCCGAAGGTGTTATTATTGGCACAAACATTGGGGGTGAAGAGCTGGACAGGACCCTGGCAAGGATTTTTGAATAAACAACCCTATTAACCATGACGAAGACTGAACTTAAACAAAAACGAGCCGGTAACAAACAACTGAGCAGGAAAATACTCAAGCCAGTACTCGTCCCTGCAGCCACAGCGCTTTTGCTGTGTCTCGGCCTGATTATGAGCTCCTGCGGAGATACATCCCGGGTACGAATAACAGGCAATATTGAAGAGGGTGCGGGCAAGATGCTCTGGCTTGATAAACTGGAGGTAACCGGACCTGTACCAATAGATTCGGTCAAACCTGGCAACAACGGGAAGTTCACGTTTCGGACAAGCATCTCTATTCCATCCTTTTACAGGATACGGATTGCAGACAATAATTTTATAACCCTGCTTGCAGAGCCGGGTGAAAGAATTAATATTGAGGCCGTAGCTTCAAACCTTCCGGGCACCTATACTGTTGAAGGGTCAGAAGGTTCGGAACTGCTGAAAAAGCTGAACGACCGGCTTATAGCCACCAAAAGGCAGATTGACCCCCTCCTGAAGGATATTATCGAGCTGGAAGAGGGTCCGGGGTTTGAGGAAGAGGAGGCAAAAATTAACGAAGAGCTTGAGGAGATAATCAGGGAACAGCGTAACTTCTCGATTGCCTTCATACTTGACAATATGGAATCTCTTGCAGCAATAACAGCCCTCTATCAGCAACTCGACGATGACACCTATGTTCTGCATCAGACCCGTGACATACAGTATTTGAAGATCGTGGCCGAATCATTGATGAAGCTTTATCCCAGTTCTCCGCATGTGAGAGCACTGGCAGCCGACGCCGAAAATCAGGAGAGGGCATATGAAGCCTACAGGTTTGCAGCCATGGCAGAACAAAGCGGCAATGTGGTGACCACTTACCCTGACATCAATATGCCGGGGACCGACGGAGAGAATGTCAGCCTTTACTCACTGCCCGAAAAATACAAGCTGGTATTCTTCGGTTCTTCTCTTAATCAGGCAAGCGTGCAGTTTGCGCATGACCTGATACCCGTATACAACGCTTTTCGCCAAAGGGGTTTCCAGGTTTATCAGGTATCCGTTGAAAGAGACAGGGAGGAGTGGCTGCGAAGCATTGAATTTTCGGAGTTACCATGGGTTCATGTTGCCGAGCTGGGTGAAGGAAGCTTCAGTGCAGCACAGGCCTACAATGTGCAGCAGATACCTGCCAATTACCTTATAAACCGTGATGTGGGCATTGTGGCCAGAAACCTGTCAGTTCCCGAACTGAGAAGGCGCCTTGCCAGGGTACTGGACTAACAAGCCTCACCTGTTTTGAACGAAAAGAAGAAAATATACTTTGCCTCCGATGCACATTTCGGACTCCCCGGGCCGGCCCCCAGCCTTGAAAGGGAGAGGCTTTTCGTAACCTGGCTCGAGAATGCAGGCAAAGATGCCCGGGAAATATATCTTTTGGGCGACATATTTGATTTCTGGTTTGAGTACAAGCGGGTTGTTCCGAGGGGGTTCACCCGGTTGCTCGGAAAGATTGCAAGTTTAACCGACCGCGGTATTCCTGTCCATTTCTTCACTGGAAATCATGATATCTGGGTGTTCGATTACCTTCCCGGTGAAACGGGAATGACAATTCACAGAGGCCCCCTGACAAGGGTGTTTGACGGCAGGAAGTTCTACCTTTCCCATGGTGACGGAGTGGCTGATCACGACAGAGGTTTCAGGATGCTTAAATCGGTATTCAACAACCCTGTACTGCAGTGGCTTTTTGCCAGGCTTCATCCCAATTTTGCAATCTGGTTCGCAAAAAAATGCTCCCATGCCAGCCGATATTCCAATGAGATTATCACCAATTACAAGGGAGATAACTCCGAAGAACACGTGATATTTGCCAACAGAATGCTGGAAAAGGAACATTACGATTACTTTGTGTTCGGGCACCGGCATCTTCCCTACGATGTCACCCTCAGAAACGGCACAAGCAGGTGCATTAACCTGGGCGACTGGATATGGCACTTCACTTATGGGGTTTTTGACGGCGAAAATATGGAAATAAAGGAATTCGTGCCATTGTCCTCCTGAACTGAACCCCTTTACCGAAAGAAAGACAAGGCCCTTTTCTAACCAGGTAGTAGAAACGGGGTTAACATTGGAATTAACCGCCGGGTTACACAGTCACGCACGGCACACACGGCAAAAAGCCTGCCGTTTTTGCGGCAGGCTTCCGGTAAAAGTCAAAGGAAAAAATCTTTAGAAAATACTGTAGCTTACAGCAACACCAACGGTAACAACCGAAGCCATCACCATCAGCTTGATAAGTATATTAAGGCTGGGCCCGGAAGTGTCCTTAAAAGGATCTCCCACGGTGTCGCCAACAACGGCGGCCTTATGGTTATCCGAACCTTTGCCCCCATAGTTTCCTTCTTCAATGTACTTTTTGGCATTATCCCATGCACCTCCTGCATTCGCCATGAAAATCGCCATTGCAAATCCTGACGAAATTGTTCCAACAAGCAGTCCTGCAACACCGGCAACACCAAATATCAGGGCAACAATAACGGGGATCAGCAGGGCAACCAGGGAAGGTATCATCATTTCCTTCTGTGCACCTTTTGTGGATATCTCAACACAACGTGCATAATCCGGTTCTGTTTTTCCTTCCATAATACCTGGAATGCTCTTGAACTGGCGACGTACCTCATCAACCATTTTCTGGGCCGCACGGCCAACGGCGTTCATAGTCATTCCGCTGAATATGAAAACAGAAAGTACCCCTATCAGAATACCTACTATTACCAGCGGGTTCATCAGATGGATATCATAATGGTGTATAAAATCAATAAACTGGGCATCAATTGCCGGTACATTATTTATCAGCATCATCGGCTGGTCAAGGAACTTTACGATCATGATCTTGACCTCCTCAAAATATGCAGCAAGCAGCGCCAGCGCAGTAAGGGCAGCACTACCTATTGCAAAGCCTTTTCCTGTAGCGGCAGTCGTATTTCCAAGTGCATCAAGGGCATCTGTGCGGTTACGAACCTCTTCTCCAAGCTTGCACATTTCGGCATTACCACCGGCATTATCGGCAATAGGCCCGTAAGCATCGGTGGCCAGTGTTATACCAAGTGTGGAAAGCAATCCTACGGCCGAAATACCTATACCATACAAGCCCATGTTCAGAGCCTCGGCGGTAAAACTGAAACCTGAAGAGAAACCGAAGGCAAGGGTAATAGCAACACAGATTATTCCAAGTGGAACCGCTGCAGAAATAAGTCCGGTCCCTATACCGCTTATAATAAGAGTGGCGGGTCCTGTAGAAGCTGATTCAGCAATTTTACGGGTAGGTTTGAAAGCAGAGGCTGTAAAATATTCGGTCGACTGGCCAATGGCAATACCTGCAAACAGTCCGACGATAATTGAACCCCATATACCCCAGTAATTGGGCATTCCCAAAAGATATAAGATCGCCAGCGAGAAAATAACTATGAGTCCGGCGCTGGTATTTACGCCAATACCAAGTGATTTAAGCAACTCCTTCTGTGTTGCTCCTTCCCTGGTACGAACCATGAAAACACCTGCAATGGAAAGAAGAGTGCCAACTGCTGCTATAAGCATCGGGGCGATAACGGCATTGTACTGCAGATCTGTTCCGGAAAATGCGGCTGCACCCAATAATGCAGTTGCAAGGATGGAGGCTGCAAAAGATTCGAACAGGTCGGCACCCATTCCAGCCACATCACCCACATTATCACCAACATTATCGGCAATAGTTGCAGGATTACGCGGGTCATCCTCGGGAATACCGGCCTCGATCTTCCCTACCAGGTCTGCACCCACATCGGCTGCCTTAGTATAGATACCACCACCGACGCGGGCAAAGAGCGCCTGGGTGGATGCACCCATACCGAATGTAAGCATGGTGGCTGTGATGGTAAGCAGCTTTAATCCTGGCTCAGCCTCGGGAATAGCCCAGTTAAGAACTAAAAACCATGCAGAAATATCAAGCAGTACAAGTCCCACAACAACAAGACCCATTACAGCACCGGAACGGAAAGCAAGTTTTAATCCACCATCAAGCGAAGTACGGCATGCATTGGCTACCCTTGCCGAAGCAAAAGTGGCGGCTTTCATACCAAAAAAACCGGCAAGACCTGAAAAGAAACCTCCGGTAAGAAATGCAAAAGGCATCCAGGGATTCTGGATTCCCAGCACATAGGCCATAATGGCAAAAATAGCTGTGATAATTGCAAATACCATTATTACAACTTTGTATTGCTGACGTAGATAGGCCCCTGCACCCTCGCGCACATGATTTGCGATTTTCCTCATCATGTCAGTTCCTTCATCATGGCCCATCATCTGCTTAAAAAAGTAATAAGCAAAACCAAGAGCAAAAAGTGAAGCAATTGGCACTAACCAAAAAATTACTGGCATATTATTTCCTCCTTTTTATTAAGTTAATTATTGAAGTTGAGTATGTAAAATAGTTCTATTGAATTTAAATAATTGATATACAGCTAATTGCTGCTTGATATTAAAAAAACAGTCACAAATTTATAAAAAATAAGATATTATGGAGTATCTATTCGTGAAATTATGCTCAAAATGCGTTTGATTATCATCCCGCCCACACCTCACGGTCGAGACTCCGGTATTGTATTGCTTCGGCAAGATGTGCAGTTTCGATCAACCGGCTGCCTTCCAGGTCAGCTATTGTCCGCGCGAGTTTCAGAATACGGTCGTAAGCCCGTGCAGAAAGGCCCAGTTTCTGCATAGCATTTTTCAGCAGCAGGTTCCCTGCATTACCCGTTTTACAGTATTCTCTCAGGATTTTCGTATTCATCTGTGCGTTGCAGTGCACATCGGCCAGGCCTGCAAAACGCTCCTCCTGAATATGCCTTGCCGCAGCAACACGTTTTCTGACAGCAGCCGAGACTTCGGCGCTGTTATGTTGACTCAGCTTTTCAAATGGCACCGGCACAACCTCGATATGGATATCAATCCGGTCAAGCAGGGGCCCGGATATCCTGTTGAGGTATTTCCTTACCGTTCCCGGGGGACAAACACAATCTTTGTCAGGATGGTTATAATAGCCGCACGGGCAGGGGTTCATTGAGGCCACCAGCATAAACCCGGCAGGGTAGCAAACCGAGTACCGGGCCCTTGAGATCTCAACCATCCTGTCCTCCAGAGGCTGCCTCATCACCTCCAGCACTGAACGCTGAAATTCAGGGAGCTCATCGAGAAACAGAACCCCGTTATGAGACAGGGAAACTTCGCCGGGCTGGGGAACGGAGCCGCCACCAGCCATGGCTGCGGAACTTATGCTGCTGTGTGGTGACCGGAAAGGTCGCCTGGTCATCAGCGAGTGGCTGTTGCCGGTCTTTCCTGCCACAGAATGAATCTTTGTAGTTTCAAGAGACTCCCTCAGTGTCAGCGGGGGCAAAATCGTCGGTAGCCTTCGGGCCAGCATGGTCTTGCCGGAACCTGCAGAACCTATCATCAGGACATTATGCCCGCCTGACGCCGCAATTTCAAGGGCTCTCTTCACATTCTCCTGGCCCCTGACATCTGCAAAATCCTCTCCTTTTTCTTCGATGCCACTCATGAACTCCTGCCTGGCATCAACCATGACTCTTTTTAATTTCTTCTTCCCCCTGAAAAAATCTGCCACCTCCTGCAGCCGCGATGCCCCGTACACCTCAAGTCCCTTAACTATGGCAGCTTCACGTGCATTCTGTTCAGGCAGGATGAAACCCCTGAAACCTTCACCGGCAGATTTGATTGCTATCGGCAGGGCTCCTCTTACCGGCCTCAGGCTGCCGTCGAGCGACAGCTCACCCATAATAATATAGTCGCCAAGATTATCAGCAGGGATCTGCCCCGAGGCGGCGAGGATACCGGTGGCAAGAGTGAGGTCCCAGGCCGTCCCCTCTTTACGTATTCCGGCAGGCGCCATGTTGATAACAATGCGGCGCCCCGGCATCCGGAAACCGGTATTTTCGAGTGCCGTAGCTATCCGCTGCTGGCTTTCCCTGACAACGTTGTCGGGCAGTCCGACCATGAAGAAACTCACCCCGCGGGTGATACTCACCTCAACGGTCACTATAATGGCGTCTATGCCGGTAAGAGCCGAACCAAATGTTTTAACAAGCATTCCCAACGACTTTATATAGGCCCCTGGCGAGGCATGGTTCAATCAGTAGCTGATGCAGCGGACTGAAAAGCCGAAGGACTTGTCGTTTATCGATCTGTATATCCCCTCCTCATTAATATCTACCCCTCTCCTCCAGGCATGTCCGTCTTCCGCCCTGGTAGAGGTCCAGAAATACCCCGAAGTGCCGATGCGATTAAAAGTCCCCGTCACAAACCTGTTGCCTCCCCTCAATGCTTCGAAGCCGGTATCGCCTTCAGGTTGCAGCCGATGCCCGTAACCTGTGCCCCTCCAGAGAATATCATCGGCATCTTCACGTGACATACCCAAAAAAATCTCCAGTATCTTCCACTCGCTGTCCGACGGTATGTGCCATCCCGGGGGGCATACGCCCTGTGAGCTCTCCTGTGAGCTGTACTGCATTGCTTCGCCCCACTGGTACAGTCCGCCATATTTCTCGCAAAGAACAGGGTTGTCATCATAACAGTACTTCTCGATCACCCCGTTATCCTGCTGGTCACTGCCCCCTTCTATCATCTCTCCCCTGTTTATATTCTCAACCATCCATACCTGGTCGCCCAGTGTAAGGGTGCGGTAAACTGTTCCGTCAGTTGTATCAGTCCACGTTCCATAAATATCAGGTTCCTCCCCGGAAGGATCGCCTTCACAGCCTGCCTGGCAAAATGCAATGGCAACCAGTCCAATCAGGAAAGACAGCCTGAAAAACCGAGTAACCCCAATCTTCATATTCAATTTACAAATTTTTTTCTACAAAATGAATAAGCGCATGAATTATTTTTATGTGCATTTCCTGTATCCTGTCGGAATACCCAGCATGTGGCACCCTGATCTCCACATCGGCAAGAGATGCAAGCTCTCCCCCGTCATTGCCGGTAAGTGCCACCACCTTCATCCCTTTATCCCGGGCACTTACCGCAGCTTTCAGAACGTTTTCCGAATTGCCGCTTGTACTGATTGCGAGCAGAAGGTCTTCGCTGCTTCCTAAGGCTTCGATATACCGGGAGAAAATATTTTCAAATCCATAGTCGTTTGCCGTGCAGGTGATGTGTGACGGATCACTTATTGCTATCGCAGCAAGGGGGGGACGGTCATCCCTGAAGCATCCTGTCATCTCCTCTGCAAAATGCATTGCATCACACATCGATCCGCCGTTCCCGCACGATATTATCCTCCCGCCTCCGGCAAGCGACTGAACCATAAGCCTGCCCGCGGCATCAATCTTCTCAAAATTTGCAGAATCCTGCAGAAACCTGTCAATCAGCAGGCGGGCCTCTTCAAATCCGTATCTCAAATCATCCATTTCAATATAACTATACGTAAAAGAAAGTTAAAAGTAACACTTTTTTTATCCCCTTCACAGAATCTTGCCACGAAGGGCCCGCTATATATGAGTAACAACGTCGTTTTTTAAAAACCGCCAATTTTGCCGTAACTTTGCAAAAAAAGGAAAGATGATAGCCAGATTTTTCAGATTGCCAAAAACAAAACAGTTCCATTACAAACCCAGGTACTATGATGAGCGTAAGGAGGCCCTGGACAAGCGTATTGCCCAGATAAAAGCCGAGATGGGCATAACCGGCGACCAGCCTGACGGCAACAAATACTTCAAGGGTGATTACAAGAGCAATATAAAGGGGCAGATGAGGGGCTACTTCAAAACTGTAAAAAAAGAAAAGCACGCTTCCAACATAAGGCTTCTGATAATACTGCTTGTACTCCTCGCACTCGCCTGGTACATCATTTACTATTAGTAACAGGTATGGCAGACATCATTCAATTGTTGCCCGATTCCGTGGCAAACCAGATTGCCGCGGGTGAAGTAATTCAAAGGCCCGCCTCGGTAGTTAAGGAGCTGATGGAAAATTCGGTCGATGCCGGCAGCACTGTTATAAGTGTTTATATTCGTGAGGCGGGGAAAAACCTGGTGCAGGTAACAGACAACGGCTGCGGGATGAGTGAGACTGATGCCCGGCTGTCGGCAGAGAGGCATGCCACCTCAAAGATAAGGGAAGCCAGCGATCTGTTTGCAATAAAAACCATGGGTTTCAGGGGGGAGGCGCTTGCTTCGATTGCCGCTGTGGCAGAGCTTGAAATACAGACAAAAAGGAGCTGCGACGAGGTTGGTACACTTATCGGGATCAGGGGATCAGACATAGTTAAGCAGGAGCCTTCAGCCTGTCAGTCAGGCTCCAGGTTCACTGTCAGGAACCTTTTCTTTAATGTCCCCGCCCGGAGGAAGTTTCTGAAAGTAAATTCAACCGAACTAAAACATATAATCACAGAGTTTCAGCGTATTGCCCTTGCAAATCCACAAATCGAGTTTTCACTCAGTAATGAAGGCACCGAAATTCTCCACCTGCCCCCTGCCGGGTACCGGCAACGCATAATCCACACTTTCGGTAAAAATATCAATCAGCACCTTGTTGAAATTAAAACAGAGACCAGCGTTGCAACAATCAAAGGGTATATTGCAAAACCGGAATATGCCAAAAAATCGACCGGCGAGCAATTCTTTTTTATCAACAGCCGCTTCATGAGGCATCCCTGGATGCACAAGGCCGTAATGAAAGCTTACGAAAAACTAATCCCTCCCGATACGATACCATCATATTTCATATGGTTTGAAGCCGACCCTGCATCGATCGATGTAAACATCCATCCAACCAAGACAGAGATCAAGTTTGAGAATGAAAAGGCTGTATGGCAGATACTGTTGGCATCGGTAAGGGAGGCACTGGGCAAGTTCAATCTTGTACCCTCAATAGATTTTGACACTGAAGGGAGGATCGATATACCTTTAACCCGGCCGGGCAATGAGCCATCCCCGCCTGATATAAAGATTGATCCCGGGTACAATCCTTTTGACATTGAACCGGGTGGTAAGTCTCGCCATTCCCGGCAGGAGAGCCTGAGGAGCAGGATAGGCAACTGGGAGGATCTTTACAGTGGCTTTGATTCTGAAAAGGCAGTAAACACCCCGGAACAGGCCATCACAGCAGCCGGCAGCGCAGATGCGATTTCCGACGCGGGTAACCTGCGGGATAAGGACCTTGATACATCAGGGCCTGCATTGATGCAGCTCAAAGGCAGATACATACTCTCCCCGGTAAAATCGGGCCTGATGATTATCGACCAGAAACGTGCCCATGAGCGAATACTCTATGAGAAGCTGCTGAAGAAAATCAGGACAGGGTCATTGGTGGCGCAGCAGCAACTATACCCGGTAACCATGGGGCTCAGTCCAACCGATTACCAGCTTCTGAAAGAGCTTAAACCCGACCTTGCCGCTTTTGGATTTGACATACGGGATTTCGGGCGCAACACCATCATCATTTCAGGATGCCCTGTTGAGACAGGTGTCGCCGATCCTGCAGAAATGATCGGCGACCTGCTTGCAGCCGCCAGCTCTCAGGACAGTTCCCTGAGCGAAAGTAAAAATGAGAGGATTGCCTTTAACCTGGCCAGGTCATCAGCCATAAATTATGGCAAGCAACTAAACAGGGAAGAGATGCAGGAGATTGTGGATAAGCTTTTTGCTTGTGACATACCAAGCTACTCACCTGATGGCAAACCTGTTATTACTATTATTAATCATCAGGAAATTGAAAAGAAATTCGGCCGGCCACAATCAGGTAACGGGCCGTAAAACGCTTAAATTACCGGCAAATTTGAAATAATTAATTACCATTTATTACTTTTACAAGCCGGCAGGAATAACAAGCCCCTGTCAGGATATCACAACCGCCTCCGGCAGGAGGGATTATTACAAAACGACAGGAATATGATGCTAGGACGATACGGCGGGATACCTCTGGTAGTTAAAAACCTTCTCATTATAAACATAATGATGCTGCTTGCCGATTTTGTCATGAGCAGCACCTTTGACGTACAACTCACCCGTGTGCTTGGCCTCTACTATATTGAATCGGAACATTTCAGGCCGTATCAGATCATCACCCACATGTTTATGCATGGCGGACTGGCGCATTTGTTCTTTAACATGTTTGCATTGTGGATGTTCGGCAGGGTGCTTGAAACAGTATGGGGAAGCAAACGATTCCTGGTTTACTATTTCGTAACCGGACTGGGTGCGGCGGCTCTTCACACCTTTGTTAATTTTATCGAGATATCGTCGATGGCAAATGCCGCAAAAGCATTTGCAAACACTCCGTCGCCTGAGTTGTTCCAGGCTTTTATAAGCGACTACATCTCAAGGCCCAACCGGCAGGTGTACGACTTTATAACCAGCTGGTCATATGATCCCAACAATTCATCCTACATATCGCAGGCAGTTACCATGGTTGATAACAGCGTCAGGCAAAGGATGAACATACCGACAGTAGGTGCATCGGGAGCTGTTTTCGGTGTTTTGCTCGCATTCGGGATGCTTTTCCCAAACACCAGGCTGATGCTCCTTTTCCCCCCTATACCGATCAAGGCCAAATACTTTGTTATAGCCTACGGTTGTATTGAACTTTATCTGGGATTAACAAGGCCGGGCAGCAATATTGCCCATTTTGCGCATCTGGGCGGAATGATATTCGGGTTTTTACTTATAAAATACTGGCAGAAGACCACAAGAAACTTTTACTGATCCGGTTTCATAATAAACCCAACATCAGTCTTTGGCTTCAACACCGGACCAGGATAAAACTGCAGAATCCAAAATGAGTATAGCTGACGAGATAAAAGCTTCATTCCAGAAGGGTAGCATGCTGACAAAGCTTATCTACATCAACCTTGCAGTGTTTGTTGCAGTTAAGCTGGTGCAGGTTGTATTCTTTCTTTTCAGCGCCGGACAGGCAGGAACTTTTTTCCTGATAGACTGGCTGGCTGTGCCGGCAAGTATTGACGGCCTCCTTTCAAGACCATGGACAGTCTTCACCTACATGTTCCTCCATGAAGGCTTCCTTCATATATTGTTCAATATTCTCTGGCTGTACTGGTTTGGCAGGATATTCCTCGAATACCTTGACGAGAACAAGCTTCTTGGAGTATATATCCTTGGAGGGCTGGCAGGAGCTGCACTTTATATCCTCGCCTTCAATCTCTTTCCCGCATTCGCGCAGGTGCTTCCAGTGTCGCGCGCACTTGGTGCATCGGCTGCGGTGCTCGCAGTGGTGATATCCATATCGGTCTATGTGCCCAACTACACTATCAACCTGATATTCATCGGGCCGGTGAGGCTAAAGTATATTGCAGCTTTTATGATAGTGCTTGACCTTATAAGCATTGCAGGCAGCAATGCAGGCGGCCATATAGCACATCTCGGAGGAGCCCTTTTCGGCTGGTTTTTTATAAGGCAATACCGCAAAGGCAAAGATCTCACAAGAGGCCTAAATATCATGTTTTTCAAAATATCGTCGTGGCTCAAGCCAGGCAGGAAGCTAACGGTCGAATACCGTAAGCCGCAAACCGATTATGAATACAACAGGCAAAAAGCACAAAGGCAGCAGCAGATAGACGACATACTTGATAAGATATCAAAATCAGGCTACGACAGCCTTTCCAAAGAAGAAAAGGAAATACTGTTCAGGGTAAGCAACAAATAACCCTTGTAGAAACAAACTTCAGCAGGCAGATGGAAGGAATGCAAGTCAGGCTTCCAATACAGTATGATGAATAATAACAGGCCGATAAAAAAGAAGAAGATAACCCGCAGCAGCAGCATGTGGTCAGCCATCTCTCTATGGATGAAAGTGCTGTTTCACAACACCATTCTGCTGGTTAACATCATTTTTGTGATACTGCTGTTGCTGTCCTACCTCTCAGCCATTGTCAGTCCACAGGATTTTTGGCTACTTTCCTTTTTCGGCCTTGCATATCCGTTCTTTCTTTTTGCCAATATTTTCTTTGCCTTTTACTGGGCCCTTAAAAGAAGGCTGCTTCTGCTCTGGTCGCTGATTGCAATACTGGTCGGATTCAACCATCTCGGGAACACCTTTCAGTTGAGGTTCTCCCAGAAGCAACCCGCAAACCCGAAAAATTCATTCACCTTCCTCTCTTATAATGTGAGGCTGTTCAACCTCTACCGGTGGATAGACGACGAAACCGTAAAGCAACAGATATACAATTTTCTACTGGGCGAAGATCCGGATGTGATGTGCATACAGGAGTATTTTTACAGCACAGATGACCCGTTTAACCATTCGAGAGATTACAGGAGGCTTCATAACAGGTACAGCCATATTGCATATTCAAGCTCCAATAATGCCGACTTCAACTTCGGGATCGCCACGTTCAGCAGATACCCCATTGTAAACAAAGGCGTTATCCAATTCACAAACAGCAGCAACATAAGTATATATACCGATATAGCCATTAACAATGATACCATACGGGTGTTCAACAACCACCTGCAGTCAGTCCAGTTCACCCAGGATAACTTTAATTTCCTTGACAGTCTGGGGAAACATGACCGCCGGAGCAATATTGAGGGACTTATGGATATCGGGGCAAGACTCAAGACGGCTTTTGTACGGCGCTCGAGACAGGTGGAGATAATTGCCGGCCATATTGCAGAATCTCCCCACCCGGTAATTGTGACAGGCGACTTCAACGACACACCGGTGTCCTACACCTACAGGATACTGCGCAGGCAGGGGCTTGAAGATGCTTTTGTCCGTTCCGGAAGCGGCATAGGTAACACCTACGTTGCAAAGATCCCTCTTTTCAGGATAGACTACATACTCCACAGCAGGGACCTTGAATCTTTCTATTTTGACTCGCCGCGCATCGAACTATCAGACCATTACCCTCTTAAATGTGAGTTTTCTTTCAGAAGCGACATGTCAGTGCCTCAGCAGGAATAATAACAGCCGGTCAGAAGGGAAGGTTGTCAAGATCGGCATTACCCCCAGAAAGTATTATTCCCGTTCGCCTGCCAGCAAAAAGCTCCCTGTTGGCAAGCATAACTGCCAACGGCACAGCAGATGAGGGTTCAATGATAATCTTCATTCTTTCCCATACCAGGCGCATTGCATCTATTATTCCCTGTTCGGAAGCGCATATTATGTCATCAACATACTCCTTCACAATCCGGAATGTCAACGGCCCCAGAGCTGTCAGAAGTCCGTCAGCCACTGTATTTGGCGGCAATGCCGGCTGGAGGACTCCGATCCTGAATGACCGGAACGCATCATCGGCATTTTCCGGCTCAGCTGCTATGACCAGGGTTCCGTTACTCATATTTTTAACTGTGATGGCCGTCCCGCTCAGAAGTCCCCCTCCCCCCACCGGAACCATCACTATATCCAGCCTGCCGGCCTCTTCGATAAGTTCCTTTGCCGCTGTTGCCTGTCCGCTTATCACATCAAAATTGTTGTAGGGATGGACAAATGTGGCACCTGTCCGCGCCACCACCTCTTCGAGAGTCTTCTCACGAGCCTCAAGGGTGGGGGCACATAAGGTGATCTCACCACCGTAGTCCGATACAGCTTTTTTCTTGACAGGGGGGGCTGTTTCAGGCATCACGATACGCGCCTTAATTCCCCTGTTGGCTGCTGCAAGGGCAAGTGCAGCAGCATGGTTGCCCGAGGAGTGGGTGGCAACCCCCTTTCCTGCCAAAGTCCTGTCCATGGCAAATACTGCATTGGTGGCGCCCCTGAACT
The DNA here is from genome assembly GCA_007133565.1 of Bacteroidales bacterium. Taxonomy (GTDB): domain Bacteria; phylum Bacteroidota; class Bacteroidia; order Bacteroidales; family PUMT01; genus PXAP01. Next base: position 33,326 of record SLMM01000051.1, on the reverse strand, counting down.
TAAATGCCCCTGCTTTCTGGAAATTCTCACACTTGAACAGTACCTCACATCCGGCAATCCTGTCGATTGCCCGGCAGGTAAGCACAGGGGTACGGTGCACCCACTCTGCTATCCTGTCATGTGCCGCCAGCACATCGTGCCACCCTGGTATCTTCATCGGGCACTGGTCAGTGTTCCCTGTTCTTTACGTAGCTGTCAAGCCATTGGGTATACTCCCACAAAACGTGGAGAACCGATTCCCTGGCCACGTAACCGTGAGATTCGTATGGCAGCATCACCAGCCGTGTAGTCACACCATGGCCCTGGAGAGCATTGTAGTACCTTTCGCTCTGCATCGGGAAAGTACCGGCGTTGTTGTCGGCAGCACCGTGAATAAGCAGGGTGGGCGCCGTAACCTGGTGGGCATATGAAAAGGGAGACATCCTGAAGTACACCTCGGGGGCTTCCCAGTAGGTCCTCTCCTCCGCCTGAAAACCGAACGGAGTCATTGTTCTGTTAAAGGCTGCGCTTCTTGCAATACCTGCAGCAAACAGGTCGCTGTGCGACAAGAGGTTTGCCGTCATGAACCCGCCGTATGAATGGCCTGACACAGCAATCCTGCCGGGGTCTGCCACTCCCATCGCGACAATCTTGTTTACCGCAGCCTCAGCATTAGCTACCAGCTGCTCAACAAAAGTGTCGTTTGGCTCTTCATCACCCTCTCCCACAATCGGGAAGCTGGCATTGTTCAGCACAGCATAACCCTGAGTTACAAAAAGCACTACTGATGTACTGCCCACCCTTGTAAATGTATACGGCGAACCCGTAACCTGGCCTGCGGCGTCAGCGCTCCTGAATTCACGAGGATAGGCCCATAAAATGGCAGGTAACGGACCGTCAGTATCCGGATCATAACCGGCGGGAAGGAACAGCTCTGCAGTAAGGCTGACACCATCCTCCCTCTCATAATGAATTACCTCTCTTGACACATCCCTCAGTTGTGGCTGCGGGTCAGGGAAGAAGGTTACCTGGTCGGTTGTCCCATAATGCAGATCGCGTACAAAATAATTCTGCGGTTCTTCGACCGATTCGCGTCTTGTAAGAAGCTTGCCTCTTCCGGGGTCAAGCAGGCGTACCGGCACTTCGTAGTATGGACTCTCAGACCGCCAAAGGCGGGAAACTGACCTGGTGCCAATGTCAAATTCATCAACAAACGGCCTGTTGCCCTCTGGTGAAGCACCCGCTCCCGATAGGTACAATGACCTGCCGCGGTCGTCGAATTGCAACACTGAAAAACCGTTTTCATTCATAACCGTCATAAAGCTGCCGGGATCGCCGTACCTGTCCTCCATCGAACGGTCCCATATCACATCCTTCCCGTCGTGCTTTTCCGGATTGAAGAAACTGGTTATCAACCTGCGGTCGTTTCTCCAGAATTCATTTACAACAGCCATTTCATCATTGCCCCAGGTGATGCCGGAGTAGCGCAGCTCCAGTTTAAGTCCCCTCTCCGGCTCACCGGTAAATGGAGCTGACAGCCACACAAGCTGATCACGGTGAGGCACGTCAACCGAAGGGTCGCCGCCGTCAAGCGCTTCAACCCAATAAACCGTTGCCGGAGCGTCATTGCGCCATGTAAAGGACCGGGGGCCCGGGAATGTAGCTCCGAATCCGCGCGGCATCTCCTCCATAAGAGGTATTTCGGCAATAGTCCTGACCAAATGCCCGTCGGTATTCCACACCTCAACATTATAGGGGAAACGGGACTGGGGGACCAGGTAGGAAAATGGCCTCTGTACGCTGGCAACCATCAGGTAGTTCCCATCGGGCGAAGAACTTATGGTCCGGAATAATGCCGGATCGCCAAGAAGCCTGCGGTTGCCCGTTATGCCGATCCTGACAAGCTGCGAAGTGGCATAATACTCAAAAAGTTCCTCATCATAACGGTCACCCAGAAGGTCCTGGAACGTCCTTGCAGGCGCCTGCCGCCCGATACTCTCCTGCACTACCGGCCCGTCGGGCACTGCCGGGCGCTCAGGTGCATCACCCCTGCCGCCGGGCACTTCAGCATAGATGATGGTCTCGCTGTCTGACAGCCAGGTAAAAGGATTACCGAGAACATCGTTCACTACCGGTCCGGTCAGCCTGTAAGCTTCAGCTTTTGATACATCGGCGTACCAAAGCTCGATCCCGTCGGCAAGGGTCACAAGAAATGCTATCATGCTGCCATCGGGAGCCCATCGCACATTGTTGATTTTTGAAGGGTAGGGCAGACCTCTCAGCCGCCTTTCATTGGTGCCGTCAATATCCATAACGCTTATACCGGTATTGTACCTTGCCCTGCTGGGGCCATTGGTGGCCGGGTCAATACGCATCCCTGCCAGACGCAGCTCCTCTCTTGCCAGCTCTTCCAGAGCCGGCATGCTCGGGTTGTCAAGCAGAAGCATCATTTCCCCGCGGGGATGCAAGCTTACCGAAGGAGTTGACGGAGCATCCACTATAGAAAGAATGTCATCGGGCGGAAGCATGTAATGTGTGTTCTCCTGCGCATTCGCAACTGAGGAGAATACCACTCCCATGGCCAACCCAATAAGTGTTGTTTTTATAATTGTCTTCATATCTGTTAATTATGGTTAATAATGCGATAACAAATTGTTCCTTCCCGGTCTGATGATTAAGCCCCGGTGTTCCGGAACCCGAAAAGGCTCGTTAAATTAACCATTTTCCCTTAACTTTGTACAAATTTCATAATAATTAGGATGTACGACAAAGAGAGGGAGCTTATCGAAAAAGCCTGGGACAACAGGGAACTGCTCAAAAGTAAAGAGGTAACCGGAACCGTAGAAACTATCATTGCCAGGCTTGACAGGGGAGATATAAGGGTAGCCGAACCTTCCGGCAACGAGTGGAAGGTGAACAACTGGGTAAAAAAAGCCGTAATACTTTATTTCCCAATCAGGAAAATGGAAATTTCCGAAGCCGGCCCCCTTGAGTTCCATGACAAGATGAAGCTTAAAAAAGGTTACGATAAGGCAGGAGTCAGGGTTGTGCCTCATGCCATTGCAAGGTATGGCTCATACCTTGCAAAGGGTGTTGTGATGATGCCTTCGTACGTTAACATAGGTGCATGGGTGGGAGAGAACACCATGGTCGATACATGGGCCACCGTAGGTTCATGCGCCCAGATAGGGAAAAATGTACACCTCAGTGGAGGGGTAGGCATCGGTGGGGTGCTTGAACCTGTCCAGGCGGCACCGGTCATCGTAGAAGACAATTGCTTTATAGGTTCACGCTGCATAGTAGTTGAAGGTGTCAGGGTGGAGCGTGAAGCTGTTCTGGGAGCCAATGTGGTCCTCACCATGTCTACCAGGATTATTGATGTTACCGGAAGCACCCCGAAAGAAATGAAGGGTGTGGTACCTTCCGGTTCTGTGGTCATTCCCGGCACATTTCCTAAAAAGTTCCCTGCCGGCGAATACCAGGTACCCTGTGCCCTTATAATAGGGAAAAGAAAAAGGTCGACCGACCTGAAAACATCCCTCAATGAAGCTCTGAGGGAGTACAACGTATCTGTATAGCCAGAATTGAACCGGGTAACACAAATAAATCATAAATCATGAACGTTGATCTGGAGCATGCCCTGGAAACATTGCAAAAGGGAGGGATAATCCTGTATCCCACCGACACAATATGGGGAATTGGGTGCGATGCAACCAACAACAGGGCAGTAATGAAGGTTTTTGATATCAAGAACCGGGAAGATACCAGGCAAATGCTTATCCTTATAGACGATGCATCCAATATACATAATTTTGTCAGGGAGGTGCCCGATATCGCATTCAATTTCATTGAAGCAGCAGAAAGGCCCCTCAGCATTATCTTCCAGGATGCGAAAAACCTTGCCCCGGCTCTGATAGGACATGATCAGACAATAGGCATCAGGGTAGTCAGGGATGAATTCTGCAGGGAGCTTATAACAAGGCTCGGCAAACCTATCGTCTCAACTTCGGCAAACATATCAGGAAGCCCCCCCCCTGGCAGCTTCAGCAAAATCGACAGCCGGATCAAGAAAGCCGTCGATTACATAGTGCTGCATCGTCAGGATGATACAAGGCAGTCCGCCCCCTCCGACATTATCAAGTTCGGAGAGGACGGGGAGATAATAAAAATACGTTAGTCTTCAGCGGGCATTAACCACCCGCCCCGACCCCGAAATACGTGCGTCAATGACAGGGTTGCCCGAGTAAATAATCCTGCCGCTGCCCGAAATACGCACATTGAGGTCAGACAGTACGTGAACCCGGCATGACCCGGATCCGCTGATCAGGGCCTCCATCATGCCAACCGGCAGATCTGCAGCCTCTATCCGGCCGGACCCGCTGATGACAATCTTTGACCTCTCAAGCTTCTGCCCGCTTCCAATATTAAGCCTCCCCGAGCCTGAAACCGTTACATCAAGTTCCCCCGCGTCCAATTCGGCAATATAAACCCTGCCGCTTCCGCTTATAATAACCGAAAGCTTTTGAGCCTGCAATGGCTCTTCGACGCGCACAGTCGCACTCCCCGAAAGGGTTATCCCCTCGAGTTCGGGCATGGTGATATATACGTTCAGTTCATCGGTCCTCCTGAATCTCCAGCGTGAAGGAGTACGGATTAAAAGCCGGCCATCTTTTACCTCGGTTATCAGGTTCTCCAGCACCCTGTCGGTACCCTCTGCAATAACCCTGTATTCAGGCCCCTGTACCAGGTAAACATTCCCGGGCACCGCCACGGAAATCCTGTTGAAATGTTCAACCTTCCGTTCTTCAACGGGCAGGTCCCTTTGTGCAAATGTTTTGCCTGCTGATATAGCCATGATCACAATGGCAAACAGCGTAAATATTCCCTTGCTTGTCATAATACTGGTTTTTAAAATTTCCTGTATGTTAAAGACTTTCGAAAAATGATTTCGCTGCATCAATTTTTAGTTATTTTTGCATAACAAGGCCCGCGAAATGACTGAAGAACACCACCTGAATAAATTTGAAGAGGGAAGGCATACTCCAAGGTGGATGGTTTTCTTCCTTGACCTGGTATTGGGAATCGCCTCGATGGGCATTGCCTACATGCTGAGGTTCAATCTCTCTATACCTGCCGAGTGGAGCTCCAGGTTTTCACTGGTATTTCCGCTCGTTGTAATTGTCAGGGGTGCGGGTTTTATTGTATTCAGGACATTCGCAGGCCTCATAAGGTATACGGGCTCAAAGGATACAGCAAGGATACTTTATGCCGTGGCTGCCGGCACAGGGGTTTTCTTTGCATTAAACCTTCTCTCATTTGCGGTAACAGGGGGCATGCTGATCTTCCCCATGTCAGTGCTTCTTACAGACTTCCTGCTGCTGCTTTTCAGCCTTACCGTGCTGCGTATGTTCATGAAGAGCACCTATTATGATCTTTTAAACAAAGCCGATGACCGGAAGGGAGTGGTCATCTATGGCACCGATCAGGCCGGGCTTGTGGTCAAGCACACCCTTGAAAGGGAAATGGGCCATGATTTCAGGGTAATAAGTTTTATGGACGAAAAGGAACATATCGCAGGTAAAAAGATAGAGGGGGTCAATGTACATGATGTCAGGTTACTGAGAAATTTTTTGCAGGGTTCATCTGCACATTCACTTATCTTCTCAAAGCAGCCACCGTCACCCAAAAGGAAGATAGAGATAGTCGATGCGTGCCTTGACTTTAATATGAAGATACTTTCAGTGCCCTATATCTCAAACTGGATATCATCAAAGCTGGCTTTTAACCAGATAAAGTCGGTGAATATTGACGACCTGCTTGAGCGCACCCCGGTGCCCGTTAACGATGAACTGATAAAAAAGCTGATATCCGGCAGGGTTATTCTCGTTACCGGTGCTGCAGGATCAACAGGCAGCGAAATAGTCAGGCAGGTTATTACCTATAACCCCGCGTTGCTAATTCTCGTAGACCAGGCAGAATCGCCGCTTTATGAGATCGAAATGATGCTCCGCCAGCATATCGATGAGAAAAGGCTCAGGATAGTTGCCGGGAATGTAGCCGATAGCGTCAGGATGACCGATTTGTTCAATCATTACAAGCCCGACACGGTTTTTCACGCGGCCGCCTACAAGCACCTGCCCATGATGGAGAACAATCCAGCCGAGGCATTGCGGACAAATATATGTGCTACAAGGCTGCTGGCCAGACTGGCCAGTGATAACGGATGTTCAAGGTTTATCTTTGTTTCAACCGACAAGGCCGTTAACCCTGCTAATGTAGCCGGTGCATCAAAAAGAATCGCCGAACTTTGCCTCCTGGACATCCAAAACGGATCGGATACACGTTTTTCGATTGTCCGCTTCGGGAACGTGCTGGGATCCAACGGCTCGGTCATTCCCCGTTTCAGGAAACAGATCGAGAATGGCGGACCGGTTACGATCACGCATCCGGAGGTGAGCAGATATTTCATGACCGGCACCATTGCCGCCCAGCTCATTCTTGAGGCAGGAGCGATGTCAAAAGGTGGTGAAATATTCATTTTCGACATGGGCCCTTCGATAAAGATTTATGACCTGGCAAGGAAAATGATCAGGCTTGCGGGACTGAGGCCGGGCAGGGATATAGAGATCAAATTCACAGGGTTGAGGGCAGGCGAAAAGATCAATGAAGAGGCCATCTTCGAGCATGAGGACCTTACACCCACCGACAACCCCAAAATTAGTGTGGCAATTGAAAAAAGGCGTGCAGCCAAAGACGTTGCCGCTAAAATTGAAACCCTTGCCGGACTGCTTACCGAAAATGACAATGAGAAGATCCTGGCGGCCATTACAAATATAATCCCCGGCTTCAGGTCCGTTTTATCCAAAACAGAATAATCATGCCTTCATCAGATAATGCCAGTTCAAATCACATCTACCTGCATTTTACGCCGGTGCAGATAAGATTTAACGATATCGACATAATGGGTCATGTTAACAACTCTGTATTCCAGCACTATTTTGACTATGCAAGGCTGCAGTATTTCAGGCACGTGTTCGGCCAACCCCTGAAGTGGGACCGCGAAACCCTCATACTTGCATCGATTAGTGTCGATTACCAGTTCCCCGTTCATATTGACAACCAGTTGGAGGTAGCCAGCAGCACTATCATGATAGGCAACAAAAGCCTGCACATGTGCCAGGAGGTGCAGGATACAGGCACCAGCAGGACAATGGCTTCAAGCCGCTGTGTGCTAGTAGCTTTCGATGCTCTAAAAAACTGTACGATTCCCCTTCCGGGGGAATGGAAAGACAAAATCATTTCATTCGAAAAGGAGATCAGGCTTAAATACGGCTAGCCGGCATCTATTTTGACTATGGACCATAATTAAAGGTACAGGTCAAGCAACCCCTCCGGTGCGGAAATCTCAATAACTCTAAGTGAATGATCGATATTAAGGACTATATCGTCATGGAAAGGAATCAGTATTTCGGCACCGTCATGGTCAAGCCGCATTACAGGGTTATCCGGATACTCTATCACCTCCTGAAGGATGCCGGAATAACCTTTTTCCCTGTCAAGAACCCTGAAGCCTGTTATATCACCGTATCCCTCTTCCTTTTCAGCCTCTTCGGTCGCGTATCCCGGACTGCAGTAAACAGAGCAACCTGTTAAAATTTCAGCCTGCTGGGCTGTTTCCGTATCATCAAACCTTACAAGTGCGGTAAAGTCACCCAGGAACCTGAACTCCCCAATAAAAAACGGGACCGGTATTCCGTCCACTTCGACAAATACCGTATCCCCTTCTTTTAGTTCTTCTTCGGCAAAAAAAGACAGCTTCAGAACCAGGTGCCCGCTGATCCGATGAGTTTTGATAAATTCGCCCAACAATTTAAAATCCCCGGCATTTTGCATGCAGAATATTTATGGTGTCAAGCCCAACTCATCACTTCAGCAGGAAAGCCAGCATTAAGAATCCCTGCCTTTGTCTTCTTCAGAATCGCCCTTTTTTTCTTCAGCCTCTTTCGGGGCAGGTGCCTCCTCCTTCTTGCCACCCTCTTCAGGTTTTTCTTCTGTTTCAGCTGGCTCAGCCGGCTCTTCTTTCTTCTCCTCCGATGCAGCGGGCTTGTCTTCTGCCTCTTTCTTCTCCTCCGATGCAGCGGGCTTGTCTTCTGCCTCTTTTGCAGCAGGAGCCTCTTCTTTCTTCTCTTCGCTCGCCGGCTCAACAGCCTCAGCCTGCTCCTGTTCTGCAGGAGTGTCTCCGGCAGCTTTACCCGAAGCGGCTGCAGCTTCCTCTGCGAGTTCAGATTGTCTCTTCGCTATTTCGGCAGCCCTGGCTTCATTTACCTTTGCCTCCTCATCAAGCATCCTGGCAACTTCTTCACGCTTCTGGCCAAGGACTCTTTCCCTCTTAGCTTCAATTTTGGCCTCTTTTTCCTTAAGCCAGGCAGCAAAGCGCTTCTCTGCCTCTTCTTCAGTCAATGCACCTTTCTTAACACCGTTAAGAAGGTGTTTTTTCATCAATACTCCCTTGTAGGAGAGGATAGCTCTACATGTGTCTGTAGGTTGAGCGCCCTTAAGTAGCCAATCTAATGCTCTATCAAAATCCAGTTCAATAGTAGCAGGATTAGTGTTCGGGTTGTAGGATCCAACCCTTTCAATAAATCTACCATCACGTGGCGCCCTGCTATCAGCTATCACAATGTGATAGTACGGTCTGTTCTTCTTTCCGTGTCTTGCTAATCTGATCTTTACAGGCATGCTCTTTTTAAATTAATATAAACCCTACATTTTTGAAATTGTGGGTGCAAAGATAAAATAATTAATTGTTTTAACCCCCTATTTCAAAGAAATTTTAGACATGCCTGCAACGCAGAAGATCTGGAGTTGACGGCAATTTGAAAAGTTTTTTAATAGTTTTCAACAAATGCAAAATAGGGTAATACATTTTTGTAATTTTACTGTTGCCGGACAATCATACCAGCCTGTACTAACCGGCCCTCATAATCCGGCATTTAACTTAAACGTGCTGACAGGAAATACTGCTTTGATGGATAGCGGCAAGAACTTTACTCATCTTCATGTGCACACCCAGTATTCGATACTTGACGGAGCATCGAATATAAAGGATCTCATTGCCAGGGCCGCCGATCTTGGCATGAAGGCACTGGCGATAACCGACCACGGCAACATGTTCGGGGTTAAGGAGTTCATCAATGAGGCTAAGGCACGCAAAATCAAACCGATCATAGGATGCGAGGTCTATGTTGCCGAGAACAGCCGTTTTGAAAAGACAGGTAAGGAGGACCGCAGCGGGTACCACCTGATCGTCCTGGCAAAGAACATGGCCGGCTATAAGAACCTGGTAAAGCTTGTATCAAAATCATATACCGAAGGTTTCTATTACAAGCCGAGGATAGACAAAGAGCTTCTTGTCCAGCACCGTGAAGGACTTATAGTTTGCAGTGCCTGCCTTGGGGGTGAGGTGCCGCAGGTAATAATGAACCGGGGGGTGGAAGAAGCCGAAAAAATTATTCTTGAGTTCAGAAACTGGTTTGGCGACGACTACTACCTCGAGCTTCAGATGCATCCGTCAGGCGATCCCGAAATTGACAAAGATGTTCTGGAAAACCAGAAAAAGGTTAACAGCCATCTGGTTGAGATGGGAAGGAAACACGGCATCAGGCTTATCGCATCCAACGATGTGCACTTCATAAACGAAAGCGACGCAGGTGCCCACGACAGGCTCATCTGCCTGAATACGGGTAAAGACCTTGACGACCCTGACCGGCTCCGCTATACCCGCCAGGAATATCTCAAGGGCATTGACGAAATGTATGAACTGTTTTCGGATGTCCCCGAAGCCATTGAAAATACCATGGAGATAGCCGGAAAGGTTGAGGTTTACGAACTGAACCATCATCCCGTCATGCCTGATTTCCCCATACCTGAAGGGTTTACAGGCGAAGATGAGTATCTCAGGCATCTCACTTTTGAAGGAGCAAAGAAAAGGTACCAGGTTATTACCGACGAGATAAGAGACCGGATAGACTTCGAACTGTCAGTCATCAAAAAAATGGGATTCCCCGGATACTTCCTGATTGTTCAGGATTTTCTCAGGGCAGCAAGGGACATGGGGGTATCAGTAGGACCAGGCAGAGGTTCTGCAGCAGGATCGGTAGTGGCCTACTGCAATTTTATCACTGACATCGATCCGATAAGTTATAAGCTTCTTTTTGAGCGGTTCCTTAATCCGGACCGTATCTCAATGCCTGACATTGACATTGATTTTGATGAAGAGGGGCGGGATCTGGTACTCAGATATGTAGTTGACAAGTACGGCAAGGACCGCGTGGCCCAGATCATTACCTTCGGTACCATGGCTGCCAAAATGGCGATTCGTGATGTTGCCCGCGTTCAGAAACTGCCTCTGCCCACCGCCGATAAGCTGGCCAAGCTGGTGCCTGAAAGGCCCGGAACATCACTTAAAATGGCCTACAAAGAGGTCAGGGAACTTGCCGATGCCAGGAAAAAGGGGGAAGAGAATGTGGTGAAAACCCTCCAGTTTGCCGAGACACTCGAAGGATCGGTAAGGCATACCGGTTTGCATGCATGTGGTATCATTATTTCAAAAAACGAGCTTACCGAACACATTCCTGTATGTACTTCAAAGGATACCGACCTGCTTGTTACCCAGTATGACGGCAACCATGTTGAGAGCGTGGGAATGCTCAAGATGGATTTTCTGGGCCTTAAGACACTGTCAATCATCAAGGATGCCCTGGAAACCATTGAGAAATCCAGGGGCGTGAAAATAGATTTCAACCAGATAGGACTGGACGATGAAAAAACTTACCAGCTGTTCAGCCGCGGTGATACCACAGCCATCTTCCAGTTTGAATCACCAGGAATGAAGAAACACCTCAGAGATCTCAGGCCCAACAGGTTTGAAGACCTGATAGCGATGAACGCCCTTTACAGGCCGGGCCCGATGGAGTACATTCCGACATTTATCAGGAGAAAACATGGCCGGGAAGCTATCTCCTTTGAGGTACCGGCAATGGAGAAGCTGCTGGAAGATACCTACGGCATTACTGTTTACCAGGAGCAGGTGATGCTTCTTTCGCAAATGATGGCGGGATTTAGCGGGGGGCAGGCAGATTCGCTGAGAAAGGCAATGGGTAAAAAGAAGAAGCAGGAGATGGACAAGCTGCACGAACTTTTTACCAGGGGCTGTCTTGAAAACGGGTATGAGGAGAAGGTGGTCAAAAAAATCTGGGCCGATTGGGAAGCATTTGCACAGTATGCATTCAACAAATCACACTCCACCTGCTATGCCCTGATAGCTTATCAGACAGCCTGGCTTAAGGCACACTATCCTGCCGAGTTCATGGCCGCGGTGCTTAGCCGCAACATTTCCGACATCAAGAAGATCACCATATTCATGGATGAGTGCCGTCGTATGGACATACAGGTACTGGGACCCGATATTAACGACAGCGACCTTAAGTTTACAGTAAACAAGGAGGGTAACATACGCTTCGGGCTGGGAGCGATAAAAGGTGTAGGTGAAAGCGCCGTTGAGAAGATGATTGAAGAGAGAGAGCGCAATGGGTTATTTAAAGATATATATGACTTTGCAGAACGGGTAAATCTGCACTCCGTCAACAAAAGAGTACTGGAGGCACTCGCTGCCGCCGGTGCCTTCGACGGACTGGGGGAGGTCAGCCGTCATCAGTTCTTCGCCACCGACCTTAAGGGGGCAACCTTAATCGAAAACCTCATCCGATACGGAGGCAAGGTGCAGGCCGACAAGGTAACACCACAGGGGAACCTGTTTGGCGACAGCCCGGGACTGGTTTACCCGAAGCCGGACTTACCAAAAGCAGATGAATGGACCAAAGTTGAAAAGCTTAACAGGGAAAGGGAGCATATCGGCATCTTCCTGTCCGCCCACCCGCTTGATGATTTCAGGCTTGAGATTGAAACCCTCACTACCCATTCGCTTTCCGATATGTCTGACCTTAAAGAGCTGAAGAACCGTGAAGTGGTTATTGCCGGTATCGTGAACAGTGTTAAGGAGGCATACACCAAAAACGGGAACCCTTTTGGCAGGATGGTGCTTGAAGATTACAGGAACTCCTGGGAGCTCGCACTCTTCGGCAAGGACTATATCAACTTCAAGAACTACTTCGTCAAGGACTGCCCGCTGCTTATCAGGGGAAAGATACAGACAAGGTACTATAACCAGGATGAATTAGAGCTCAAGGTAAAGAGTATGTCGCTTCTTGCCAACGCAAGGGAGGATCTGATAAAGAGCATATCGCTCGACATACCGCTTTCGTCCATCAACCAGGAGATAATAGGGAAGCTTAGCGACCTTGCTGAAAATAACAAGGGAGAGGTTGTTTTAAAGTTCCGTATCATCGAAAAAGAAGAGAACATGGCAGTAAGCATGTTCTCCCGGTCAAAACGCATAAGCCTGACAAAGAACGTAATGAACTTTATCGAAAACAACCCCGACATAGAAGTGAGACTTAACCAGGCCGCCGGTTAAACAAAACTCTACCACGGATGTTTACTGACAAAAAATTATACATAACTTTATACTCTTATTTAACCAAATATTTTAGCTATGACAATAGAAGTGACCGAATCCAATTTTGAAGAGCTGGTATTAAAATCTGATAAGCCGGTGATGCTGGATTTCTGGGCAGAGTGGTGTGGCCCCTGCAGGGTTATTGCGCCTTATGTGAAGGAGATGGGAGTAGAATTTGAAGGAAAGGCAGTTATCGGTAAAGTTGATGTTGACAGTAATCCGGGAATAGCGGCTAAGTACGGTATCAGGAACATACCGACTATTCTGTTTATCAAGGACGGGGAGGTAGCCGACAAGCAGGTGGGTGCAGCTCAGAAAAATACGCTGGTCCAGAAACTGAATGCCCTGATTTAAAACGGATCAGTGTCAGAAAACATAAAAGGCACGGGCAGTTACGCCGGTGCCTTTTTATATGGAATATCATACCAAGGTTAAATTGTCATTATATCCTCTTCCTTTTTCTGAAGCAGCTCGTCTATTTTCTGAGAATATGAGTCGGTTAATTTCTGAACATCCTGCTCCCCCCTCTTCTCAATATCCTCAGGCAACCCCTCCTTCTGCATCTTTTTCAACTCTTCATTGGCCTCCCTGCGGGCATTCCTTATGCTTACACGGGCATTTTCACCCTCCATCTTCACCTGTTTCACCAGGTTCCTGCGCCTCTCTTCAGTAAGTGCCGGCACAACTATGCGCAATATCTCACCGTTGTTAACCGGATTAAAGCCCAGGTTGGCATGCAAAATGGCCTTTTCGATCGGTTCAAGCATGCTCTTTTCCCATGGCTGAACAATGATGGAGCGCGGATCGGGGGTATTGATGTTTGAGACCTGATTCAGGGGAGTATTTGCCCCGTAATAGTCCACGCTAATACCATCCAGCATATGCGGACTGGCCTTACCTGCACGGAGCTTGGCCAGCTCATCCCGAAGATAGGAAACAGCCTTTTCCATCTTTTCTTCGGCAATATCCAGTATTAATTGAACATCTTCTTCCATATCAGGTGACGGGTTAATTAGTTTTAAGCGGCATAAATATATTCAATTTTTGACTAAAGTGCCAACCCTTTCACCCAAAATGATCTTTTTCAGGTTGCCGGAACGGTTAACATCAAAGACAACCATATTAAGTCCGTTCTCACTGCATAAAGTATAAGCAGTAAGATCGACGATCTTCAGCCCCTGTTTATAGGCCTCATCAAAGGTTATCTCATCATACTTTTCGGCATCAGGCACCTTTTCCGGGTCAGCCGTATAGACACCGTCAACACGGGTTCCCTTTATCAGCAGCTCAGCACCCATCTCAACGGCACGCAAAGCTGCCGCAGTATCGGTGGTAAAGAACGGATTGCCTGTCCCGGCAGAAAATATGACGACTTCGCCTCTGTCAAATGCCTCATTGACAAGTTGCTTGCTGTAGCCCTGGCCTACCGGTTCCATCCTTATTGCGGTCAGGAGCCTGCAACCGACTCCCATGCTCTCGAGCGCAGATTGCATCGCAAGTCCGTTAATAACGGTGGCCAGCATACCCATATAATCCCCCTTTACACGGTCAAAGCCCTTGTCCACTCCCTTCAGTCCCCTGAAAATGTTTCCTCCTCCGATAACCAGCCCCACCTTCACTCCGGCATCGGTAAGCGATTTTATTTCACCCGCATACCTCAGTAGGCTGTCCGGGTCAATACCCTGAGGTCCGCCGCCCATCAGAGATTCTCCGCTGAGCTTGACAAGCACTTTCTTATATTTTACCATAAGATGAAATTTATCCGTTTAATAATTTGCTGCGATAATAATTTTCTGCGGTAAAGATAAAAAAAAAGAGGGCTTTGCGCCCTCCCTGCTTTTTTGTCAATTGCTGCAACAGCAACAATATGGTCGTATCATGTTAAACGGCCCTTCGGTACCGTGATTTCAGCTTCCAAGCCCGTATCTCAGAAACCCGGTAACCGTTAGCTCCTTATCCTGCTCCTGCAGGTACTGCCTTACAGTCTTTTTGTTATCCTTTGTAAAGTCCTGGTTAAGAAGGGTGCTCTCTTTATAGAACTTATTGAGCTTGCCCATTGCAATCCTCTCCAGAAGCTCTTCGGGTTTTCCCTCCATGCGTGCCTGCTCCTTTCCTATTTCAATCTCCTTGTCGATAACCTCCTGCGGGATATCGTCCTTGTCGACCGATACAGGGCTCATAGCAGCTACCTGCATCGCAATGTCCCTGCCAACCTGCTTGTCGGCCTTCTTGTTAAGTCCCACCAGGGTGGAAAGCTTATTGCCCGGATGAATGTAGGGAACCACTTGTGCAGCTTCCAGCTTCCCGTAAAAGGATATATCGATCTTCTCACCGATAATTCCTGTCTGCTGCATTATTTGTTCTGCTACTTTTGTTCCGTCCATATCAAGCTCCTTCAGCTCATTAAGATCTGCCGGGTTTTTCTCAAGGGCAAGATCAAGGATGGAGTTTGCAAATTTTACAAAGCCTTCATTTTTTGCAACAAAGTCCGTTTCGCTGTTCAGCACAACTATAGCGCCACGGGTTGCATCACCTGTAACCTTTGCAAGGACTGCTCCTTCGGTTGCTTCACGGTCTGCCCTCTTACTGGCAACTGCAATTCCCTTTTTGCGTATAATTTCTGCGGCCTTTTCAAAGTCACCGCCGGCTTCTGCCAGGGCTTTCTTGCAATCCATCATTCCTGCCCCGGTCATTTCCCTTAATTTTTTTACATCTGATGCACTTATACCAGCCATAATTGTATTTTCTTTTTGGAATAATTATTCTGTTTTATCACTCTTTCCTTCAGCAACGGCCTCTTCTTTTACGTCCTCAGCCCCTTTGCTGCCGGCATCGGATTCATCTGCCTCCTCCGGTTTTACATCCTGCGGCTTCCTGCGCGGACGGGCAGGCCTGGCAGACTTCTCATCGCCACCCTCTGCCTGTTTCCCCTCAGGTGAACCCTTTCTGGCACGGGTACGCCTTGTTTCTGTTTTTTCCTTTCTCTCCCCGCCTTTTTTCTCTTTTGCCGATGCATCCTTTTCCTTTTCGACCTTCCTTTCGTCAAGCCCTTCCTGAATAGCCCTGGCCATTATACCTATCAGAAGAGATATCGACTTGGATGCGTCGTCATTCGCAGGTATCGGGAAATCGACTTCACGCGGATCTGAGTTGGTATCTACAATGGCGAATACGGGTATGTTAAGCCTTTTTGCCTCTCGAACAGCAATGTACTCCTTCATCACGTCAACAACAAACAGAGCTGCGGGAAGCCTGGTAAGATCAGCAATGCTGCCGAAGTTCTTCTCCAGCTTGGCCCTCTGCCTCATAATCTGAAGCCTCTCCCTCTTTGCCAGGTTGCCGAATGTGCCGTCCTGCTCCATCTTGTCGATAACACCCATTTTCTTTACCGATTTCCTTATGGTCGGGAAGTTGGTTAGCATGCCACCGGGCCAGCGCTCAGTAACATATGGCATATTTATCTTCTGTATCTCCTCGTCGACAATATCCTTGGCCTGCTTCTTTGTTGCTACAAACAGGATCTTGCGGCCTGATTTGGCAATCTGCTTGAGGGCTGATGCAGCCTCTTCGATCTTTACAATCGTCTTGTGAAGGTCAATAATATGGATACCGTTGCGCTCCATGAAGATATAGGGCGCCATTGCAGGATTCCACTTTCTTCTCAGGTGGCCGAAATGTACTCCGGCCTCAAGAAGTTCTTCAAAACTTGTTCTTGGCATCTAATGATTTTTAGGTTCGTTTACATTCTTATTTTGTCAACCTGCAGGTAGTCCCGTTAATACAGTGAATCCTGCCGGTTTAGATACTAAACTACAGTCTGAAAGCCTATCGTTTGCTGAACTGGAATTTCTTCCTGGCTTTTGGCTGCCCTGGTTTCTTCCTTTCAACCTCTCGCGGATCACGGGTAAGGAACCCCTCAGCTTTTAACGGAGGTTTATTCTCAGGATCAAGCTTGACCAGTGCCCTTGCAATTCCAAGGCGAAGTGCCTCGGCCTGGCCTTTAACCCCGCCTCCGTCCAAATTCACTTTTATATCATATTTTCCGGCTGCCTGAAGAACCTGCAAAGGCTGCTCAACTATATACTGCAATTGCGGGTTTGGAAAATACTCCTTAAGGTCACGGTTATTGATTGTGATATTACCTTTCCCGTCGTTAAGTATAACCCTTGCTACTGCGGCTTTTCTTCTGCCGATCGAATTGATAACTTCCATATATCAGAATTACTTTATTGATTCAATATTAACTGCTTTGGGTTTCTGTGCCTCGTGTGGATGCCCTTCACCAGCATAAACATGGAGGTTGCGGAACATCTCCCTGCCAAGCCTGTTTTTCGGCAGCATTCCCTTCACAGCCCTCTCAATAACTTTTTCGGGCATTCTCTCTTTAACCCTGCTAAAGGGGGTCTTACGCTGCCCACCCGGGTACCCTGTATGATGTATATAATATTTCTGCTCTGTCTTGTTGCCGGTAAGCTTAATCTTTTCGGCATTAACAACAATAACATTGTCGCCGCAATCTACATGGGGTGTAAAGTCGGGCTTGTGTTTGCCCCGCAGCAAAACCGCGACAACTGATGCAAGGCGCCCCAGTACCTGGCCCTCTGCATCAATTACAACCCACTCTTTATTTACTGTGGCCTTGTTGGCCGAAACTGTCTTGTAACTTAATGTATCCACTTTGACGGTAATATTTTGATTATTATCCTGATCTTTCCTCTTTACCGTTCCGGTAAATGGTCTGCAAAAATACAATTATTTTTATTTATTCAATAATTTTACCAACAATTTTTCCTGCGCGCGCAGGCCTGACCTGAAAAATATAATACCCACCTTCAGACCCCGGAAAATAATTTTGTGCAATAAAAATTATCTTTGTCCCGTCTTTTTAAGGATTACACCAGCTGATCAATCAGCAGGTAGCCGAAAAAAGCATCATTACGGGATAAATGGGTTATATCTCTTTGTCAATGATAAGGAACCGAAACCTCTTTCATTTTTATGTCTATTTCGGCGGCATTATACTGCTGGCGGCAAGCCTGCCCCTGTCACCCTTTGTTGTCACCGTGTCGCAGATAATAATTACCCTGAACTGGCTTGCCGAAGGCAACCTGAAGAACAAAATACGAAAGATCTGGCAGCGGAAATCTGTTTTTATTTTCCTGTTGCTCTTTGCAGCTCACCTGCTCTGGCTTATCAACACCACCGATTTCTCATACGCCTTCAGAGACATCAAAATAAAGCTGCCACTGCTTTTACTGCCGGTAATTATGGGCACCAGCCGTACACTAAGGGAGAACCAGGTTAAAGTTGTCCTGCTCACATTTACAGGAGCCATAGTGGCCAGCTCCCTGGTCAGCATTTACCAACTGTCTATAATCGCCTGGAACCCCATGTCAGACGTACGGGAAATATCTGTGTTCATCTCTCATATCAGGTTTTCACTTCTTGTCAACATTGCCATTTTCAGCCTGATCTACCTGCTTATGACCGAGACTTTCAGATGGAACCGTGCCATGCGCAATATCCTCTGGGCCACACTTGCCTGGCTCATCCTTTTCCTTTTCATACTCCAATCACTTACCGGCATTATAATATTCATACTTACAAGCTTTATCTTCCTGATAATGTTCTCACCCTGCTTTGAGAACCGGTACTGGTACATCAGGACACCCCTGTTATACGGTATTTCAGCTGTACTGGCAGCTATCGTGATCTATTCTGTTGTAATAATATTTTCTTTTTCAACAAAAGAGATCGACCCTGAGCTGCTGAAAAGCTACACCCCTTCGGGCAATACCTATATGCATGATACCTGGAACAGGCAGATGGAAAACGGCAACTATGTCTGGATCAACATTAATGAGCAAGAGCTGGCGCAGCAATGGAACCGCCGCAGCAGCCTCGACTACATGGGGCTCGACAATATGGGTCATGAACTTCGCCACACCCTGATAAGGTATCTTACATCACTCGGTTATGACAAGGATGCTGCGGGTGTTTCAAGACTCACTGAAACCGATATCCGCAATATAGAGAACGGCATGGCCAATTACATCTACCAGCATAACAAGTGGATATACCCCAGGATTTACCAGGTAATATGGGAAATAGACAATTACCGGAAGGGAGGAAACCCTACCGGGCACTCCATTGCCCAGCGCATTGAATACTGGAAGACAGGTATTGATATTGCAGCCCGTAATTTCTGGTTCGGAACGGGAACCGGTGATGTGGCGCTTGCCTATCAAAGGCAGTACGAAGAGAATGAAACCCTCCTGTCGCCCGAGTGGCAACTAAGGGCACATAACCAGTTTCTAACCTTCCTTATCAGCTTTGGCATAGCAGGTTTTCTACTGGCAGTGTTCAGCATGACAGCCCCGTTCTTTATAGAAAAAAGGCAGGCACAGATGATGCCATTTATTTTTGCCATTGTTGCTCTGCTGTCAATGATTACCGAAGACACCCTTGAAACCCAGGCTGGCGCAACCTTCTTTGCCTTTTTTTACGCGCTGTTTATATTTGCCCAGGTTAAATGCTATCCCGACAATGGCAATTCATCGTCTTGAAAAAAACTTCTATACCCGTGACGTGCTGGAGCTGGCACCGGCCCTGCTGGGCAAGAAGCTTGTCAGGGTCCACCCTGGAGGCACCACCGTTTCATATATGATCACAGAAACCGAAGCCTACAGGGGCGAAGAGGACCTTGCCTGCCATGCAAGCCGTGGCCGCACTCCTCGCACCGCGATCATGTACGATGAGGGAGGAGTTCTCTACGTATACCTGGTTTACGGAATTCACTGGATGCTGAACATTGTCGCCGGCCACGAGGGAGACCCCCAGGCCGTGCTTATAAGGGCGGTGGATGGAACCTTGCCACCCTGCGGCCATCAGTCCGGCAGCCAAACCTGTCAAAAAACCGGATCCTTCCCGGCCGGTAAGGCACGAACTGCCGCCACAGGCAACCAGGCAAACGTGCAGGAGTCTGTCAGCAAACCAATTACCGGTCCGGGACGCCTCACCAAAGCACTCGGCATAGACAGCAGCTTTAACGGCGAGCCCCTCTGCACCTCCCAAAGGATCTGGCTCGAAGAAACCGGTATCACCCTTCCCCACACCGCAACACCCCGCATCGGCATCGACTACGCCGGCGAACCCTGGAAATCAAAACCCTGGCGGTTTGTAGCTGATTATCAAATTCTGCATAATACAGTTTAACTTATATATATTTCGTCAAATTTGTAATCCCGGTCGCAGCAATTGTCAACGCCGGCCGGCCCCTACCGTGACTTAAGCGTAGTAATAAAGAACCTCTCGTCGATCATGATGTGCAGCCCCCCGGTATGATCGAACTGCCTGGCCGGATGATCGTAATAGACCTCGAACCGCAGCCCCATCTTCAGCCCCCTTACCAGCTTGCGGTTATGGATAACCTTTGCAGTAAGCAGCTCCCTGTGGGCCTCTGCAACATCAGGGTCAACACGGGAAACGGACTGGAATACCGGCTCGCCTCGGGGTGCCACGAACCTGTTTCCCACCCAGTAGCCCAGCCCCCCTTCAACCCACCGGGTCTTCACATGAATGTTGGGATACAGCCCCCAGCCCCTGTCGTAAGGATATCGCAGGTAATTCGACAGGTCAGCAAATCCTGCCAGATATCCCCTGAAACCCAGCGTCTCCACAACCGGTCCCCCAACATCCCACTCAGCCACAACTCCTCCTGCAAAGTTGACCAGCGTCTGCAGCCTCTCTTCAGAAACATCAATCTGTCCCCCCAGGTGGGTGGCCAGCAACTGTAGAGGCAGTTCAAGCCTGAACCTCCCCTCCCTTTCGCCCGGGAAGATCGTCGAAGAGAACCCGGCCGTGAACTCCTCCTGGAAAGGGCTTCCGGTAAAGATGAACCTCTCCCAGTTGAGCCAGATGTCGGCTTCTATAAAATCCATATCAATCAGAAACTGCAGCCCGCTCTCATTATGGTGGGTAAATACACGCTCAAACTTGAACAGCGGCTCTATCAAGCCATGGTTGAGCGATCCGTACAGCGAGCCGAACACCAGTTCGAACCCCGGTGCAAAGCTGTGATGGACGGTGAAGGTTGGTATTGCCTGGTGAAACTCCCCCAGTCCGCTATACTTCAGAAGGTGAACTCCCGCCCTCAACATAGTTGACGGACCCGGGTAATACTCAAGCTGCGGCTGCAGATAGAAACCTATCAGTGTGTATCCCGGTTGGTAAACATTGAAAAACTCCTTATTATTCACAAACGCCGAGCCACCGAAGCGCAGGAACAAACTGCTGCTGTCGGCCGGATCAATTGTCCTGTCAGAATAATAGATTTCGTTGCCATACTGGGCGGCACCGTTAGCTGCAAGGCCCATGGCAAATATTATGACCAGAATAACCCTGTTGAACATTGAAATTAAAATTTACAACCGCACCACTTAACGATCCGTAACCAAGCCCGGATAAAGTTCATGCCGCCTGTATGACGCTTGCCGTACAGCCAATAAACAGGTAGCCTCTGTACTAATCACTGCATAACATACTCTACAGCTTTTGACAGAATGTAACGCCCTTCTCGGCACACTATGTTGTAATGCCTGTTAGGGTTCAAGCTTAATCAATCCTTCAACTATTCCTCTTATTTCTTTCGCAATTTGTTGATAATCTAAAGCTTCACTTACTAACGGAATATAAAAATCATCTGGATACCTTACAGAAACACCAAATTCAGTTAGATTTTTAAGGTTAATATCCTGAAATGCCTCTTTATTAATCTTTTGACACTCCAGTAATAGAAAATCCAGATCATGGGTCCTCGGAAAGTCCACATCATGATTAACCAGAAAAGCTTTTAAGAATTTTTCTGATGCTTGTTGCGCATGAAAACAAATAGTGCTGGTATAATTCTCTATGCCAGCATTTATAAGATTATCTATTACTGCAATATCCTCATTTGCCCTGAAAAGCCAGTTTTTAATATATTCAATTTTTTCCCGATTCATAAAAGGATTGAATCATTAAGGATAGTTTTGATAATATGACCTGGTAGATTTTTTTTCTTTTCAATTTCTTTATGACTTTGCACAAGAATATCGGATCTGATATTTGATTGTAATAATTCTCTGCGAATTTTTGTCTTATATGGCATCTTTTGCCTGGGGGACAGATTCTTGTGGGTAATTATTAAGATATCGTAATCACTTTCAGAATCATGAGTCATCCTGGATCTGGAACCGAATAAAATTACCTCAGCATCAGGTATATATTTCTTTGCTGTGGTTTTAATGATTTCTTCAACTTGTCGTGTGTTGTCCATGTTCAATATCTATATAGCAAATATATCAATTATTCTACTCAGACTAACCAGAAAGAGGCCTGGTTTTTCCTGGCATTACCTCCATCATTACTTTGAAAGCCGGCTCCTCATCAATGACCGCCACAAACCTTCCAGTATCCCCTAAACCCGAAACAGGGTTTCAATATTAACCAAAAAATTTCGTTCTTTACACTCGCAACCAAAAAAACAGTCCGCTCCCGGCTCACCATGCAGAACTTCAAAAAAGCAGAACTCTACGGCTCATGGACCGCATTCCTGGCAGCGGCCACGGTATATATCCTTACTGTTGAACCCACTGCAGGATTTTGGGACACCGGCGAATTTATAACCGCTGCCTACAAGCTGCAGGTGGGGCATCCCCCGGGAGCCCCCGTTTATATGC
This sequence comes from Bacteroidales bacterium, assembly GCA_007133565.1. GTDB lineage: Bacteria > Bacteroidota > Bacteroidia > Bacteroidales > PUMT01 > PXAP01. Next base: position 11,051 of record SLMM01000051.1, on the reverse strand, counting down.
TCCTTGGCCGCATCTTCAGCCTCTTTGCCGGCAGTCCCGAAAGGGTTGCCCTCAGTATCAATATCATGTCGGCCCTGGCAAGCGCCTTCACCATCATGTTCCTCTTCCTCACCATCACCCACCTGGCAAGGAAGATAGCCATACCCGCCAACAACTGCACAACACTGCAAATCATAACGGTAATCGGAGCCGGCTTTACCGGTGCGCTGGCCTACACCTTTACAGACAGCTTCTGGTTTTCGGCAGTCGAAGCCGAGGTTTACGCACTCTCCTCGCTCTTCACGGCCGTGGTATTCTGGGCCATCCTCAAATGGGAGGATTCTGCCGGACAGCCAGGCTCCGGCCGCTGGCTGATACTTATTGCCTACCTCATGGGGCTTTCAACAGGCGTGCACCTGCTCAACCTGCTGGCCATACCTGCCATAGTATTCATATACTATTTCAAAAACTATCCCGCCACTTTCAAAGGGTTCCTGAAAGCATCGGCCATAGCCGTTCTTTTGCTCGTGGCCGTTATGTACGGTATCATCCAGGGATTTGTAGTTGCAGCATCATACTTCGAGCTCTTTTTCGTCAACACTGTGGGGCTGCCGTTCAAGAGCGGGGTTATCATTTACCTTCTCCTGATCATCACCGCCCTTATTGCTGCCCTCATTTATACCCGAAGGCGCAACATGCCGGTGTTGCACACCATCTTCCTCGGCATAACCGTCATGCTCATCGGCTACTCCTCATACACCACCATAGTGATACGGTCGCATGCCGGTACGCCGATGGACCAGAACAGCCCCGACAACATGTTCTCCCTCCTCTCTTACCTTAACAGGGAGCAGTATGGCGACAGGCCTCTGCTCTACGGCCCTTATTACAACGCCCCAATTACAGGCGAATATCAAAGGCGCCCGGCCTATATCCAGAAAGAGGGCCGGTACATGCCTGTAAGCCGCCCCACCGGTTACCATTACGACAACCGTTTCAAAACCCTCTTCCCCCGCATGTACAGCCCCGACCCCGCCCATATCGACGCCTACAGGGAATGGGGCAGGATAGAAGGCAGGGAGGTGGAGGTCACGCACGAAGACGGCACGACCGAAACCATTGTAAGGCCGGCACTTACCGAGAACCTGCGCTTCTTTGCAACCTATCAGCTCGGCCACATGTACCTGAGGTACTTCATGTGGAACTTCGCCGGAAGGCAGAATGATATCCAGGGACACGGCCGCCTCCTTGAGGGCAACTGGATGTCGGGAATTCATTTTATCGATCAGCAAAGGCTGGGTTCCCAGTACGGCCTTCCCGACCACCTTGAAAAGAACCGTGCAAGGAACCGTTATTACATGCTACCGCTTTTACTTGGCTTAATCGGCCTGCTCTACCATATCCAGAAGAACAAGAAAGATGCCTGGGTGGTGTTCCTGCTCTTCTTCTTTACCGGCATCGCCATCGTGATATACCTCAACCAGACTCCCTACCAGCCCAGGGAGAGGGACTACGCATACGTGGGCAGCTTTTATGCCTTCGCCATCTGGATAGGTATTGGTGTGCTGGCCGTGTACGACAACCTCAGACACTACGTCAAAGGGCTGCGTGGAGCACTGGCTGCCGTCCTCATTCCCCTGATCTTCATTCCCGGAAACATGGCCATCCAGAACTGGAACGACCATGACCGGTCAGGCCGCTATACAGCCCGCGACATGGCCGTCAATTACCTCGAGAGTTGCGCCCCGAACGCCATTCTGTTCACCTATGGCGACAACGACACCTTCCCCCTGTGGTACGCACAGGAGGTTGAAGGCATACGCACCGACATCAGGGTTGTCAACCTGAGCTACCTGTCGACCGACTGGTACATAGACCAGATGAAAAAACAGGTGTACGAGTCGGCTCCCCTGCCCCTTTCGATGACCCGTGACAAGTACCTTCCGGGCACACGTGAAATCATCTACCTGTTCGACCAGGTACCCGTACCCCTCAACCTCCATGACGCCCTGGAATTTATCCTTAGCGACGACACCGTCAACAAGCTGCAGATATCAGAAACCGAATTTACAAACTACCTCCCGGGCAAAACCCTCACCCTGCCCGTAGATCCCTTCCATATCCTGAACACAGGCACTGTTGAACCCGGCCGCGCCCACCTGATTGAGCCCGAGATGGAGTGGTACATCAGGCGCAACTTCATGACCAAATCAGACCTTGCCCTCCTCGACATCATTGCCACCAACAACTGGGAACGCCCCGTATACTTTGCCGTTACGGTACCCTCGGCAGAGATGCTCGGGCTGCACAATTACCTTCAGCTCGAGGGCATGGCCTACAGGCTGGTGCCCATACTCAAACAGGAGATGGGCCGCTTCACCGGCCATGTCAACACCGCCGCCATGTACAGTAACGTAACCGAAGAGTTCAAATGGGGCAACATCTACGACCCCGCCGTTTACCTTGACGAGACACACCGCCGCATGGGCTCCAACCTGCGCAACATCCTCGCCCGCCTCGCCGGCAACCTTGCACAAGAGGGAAGGCACGATTCGGCCGCCGTCATCCTCGACCTTGCCGTCGATAAGCTGCCGCATGAGACTATCCCGTACAACTACTTCATAATTCCGATTATTGAGAATTATTACCTTATCGGGGAAGGGGACAAAGCGTCGGCCCTGGCAAACCGAAAAGCAGACCTGCTCAGGAAGGAGATGAACTACTACATTTCCATGCACCGCAGGTTCAGGCCCTATATCGAGCACGAGCTGAACAGCGCTCTTGCCCTTTTCAGGGAACTGCTCACCACCGTATCCGGCAACGACTGGGAACTGGAATACCAGCTCAACAACGAGTTCAACAGCTACTACCAGATGCTGATGGAGAGGTGAGAAAATAAAAATTCCTAACTTGCCAGCTTCCGGATATTGCAATCGCTGATAACCATGCAGCATAAGGAAGAAACCCTCAATCGCGTGACACTACGAACCAGCATAGCAAGAAAAGGAGCAACCCTGGCCGGCCAGCTCTTCCCCGGCGCCCGCTTCACCATGCCCCCTGATGACGGAGCCGTGTACCTCACCTTCGACGACGGCCCCCATCCCGAAAGCACCCCCCGCCTCCTCGAGCTGCTGGCAAAACACGAAGCAAAAGCAACCTTCTTCTGCCTCGGGCAAAACGTTGAGAAGTACCCCGGCCTATACGAGCAGATCATTGCAGCCGGCCATTCCACCGGCAACCACTCGTGGTCCCATCCCAACGGCTGGCGCACCACAACCAGGAATTACCTCGCCGATGTCGACCGCGCCGCCGGGGTGATAGACACAAACCTCTTCCGCCCCCCTTACGGCCGCCTCACCCCCGGCCAGTACCAGAAGCTTAAAAAGAGATATAATATTATTATGTGGACCCGCCTATTCCCCGACTACCACCCCGGCTTCAACCCCGCCACCACCAACCACGCCGGCATCCGCCCCGGCGATATCCTGGTGATGCATGATACTCCCGGCACCGTTGACAAGGCACATATGCTGACAGAGAAAATCCAAAATACTACAAGGCAACAATATGTGTTTTCAGAAATACCCAGCTTTCAGATGCTACAATAACCTGTAAACAATGAGACCATCACCATAAGAACAATATTCCACTTATAATGCAAAAAGGGGATGCAGCTATCATCCCCTTAATTATTATTATTCTGGTTGGTAGAGATGGTGCCGGCACCATCTCTGAAAATCTACAAATTAATATTCACAAAAGTAATACCCGTCAGATAGTACTTGTAAAGATCGATCAAAATCAGCCCCAGCCATCACCTTCACCCCAATCAGGCGGTAGGACTGGTGAATCATTATTACCTGCTTTGGCAGGGTCATTTAGTAAAAACATCATGGTTGCAGCAGAAAATGCAGCATAACCAACCTTCTTTATAGCTTTCTTCCTGGATATTTTCTCTACTTTATTCTTATTATATCCAGCAGCTTTTTTTCCCTTTTCCATGATAATTCAAATTCCAGAATACAAATTTATAACTTTCCAACTGATCTTCAAATCCTTCTAATCAATATACACTCTTTTTGTCTGATGAATATCGTTTCCGATAACATGTATCAGGTATACACCCCTGCCGTGTCCTTCCATCATGAATGAGTTCATTTCGGCAGGCTGCAACCTGACTGTTTTTATTTTCCTTCCCATAATATCATAAACAACAGCGTCAGTTTCATGTTCAACCAGCCCCCTGATAAATACCTCATTGCCATATGAGTATATATCCAGTAATCCCTCAGCAGGTTTCAAAATCTCTTCCGTTGAGGTGACCTGGAAATCGACATGCACGAAGAATCTTCCTGTACCCTCAGTTCCTGAGGGAAGGTCAACAACATAATCCTCTTCACCCAGATCAGTGAACACTTCCAGCAACCTGTCCTCCAGGTAAGCTTTCGCACCGTCCGGCAGCACAAACACATCGGTCGAGAACCGTGCCTGTCCGCCTGCGCTGAAATCAAAACCCACAGGAATCACCAGGTTTTCGGGACTATAGTCAGGAAGACACTGTATGGCAAAGTTGACCCCGTTATCATCTTCCACCAGCCTGGTATAAAGCTTGAAGGCACGTTCGCCGCCCAGCAGTCCGGCATCATACGTCACATCCAGCCCGGTAGTCATATTTTCATTGAAAGCAATTGTCGTGAACGCTTCCTTGCTGTCGTTGCTTACATTAAGTATCAGCGTCGGCCAGTACTCCTCTTTTTCCTCCTCCTCTTCTCCGCCGGTTGATTTTTTGAAGAATGTGGTTCCTGTTGAGTGACCTCTCATTCCTGTGGTGAAGTTAACTGTAGATGAATTTTCCTTAGCCCTAACCAGGAAACCCTGTCCGGACTGTACATTATTCTGGTTGATCACTGGTCTTCTCGGGGGATCTATGGACTGGCTATTGCTAATTATGCTGTACATACTTGGATTGGCAGGGTCATAAATATAAAGAACCGCATAATCAGGATCAAGGTTCTCATTTATCACTGCATTATGATACAAAAATCTGTTTGTATTATCGCCGCGTATCCTTAAGGCAGATGTAAAAGGGTTACCCAGGCTGTGCCAGCCGCTCACCGTCCGCGGTATTCCTAAACCTGATATTGAGGGGACCAGTTCTCCACGGAAATAAAGCACCCCGTCAGTCCTTTTCCTTATTAAATATGACCTGCCGGACTGCAGCAGCGTAGAATGGTCTGCCGGTCCGTAATAGGGAGCCCAGCTTCCGTTGGGGGAAATGGTCTCATCGTAATGGGTCATGGCGTGGACATCCTGTGAGCTGTTGTAGAAAATGTCATTTTCTTCGTCATTACCGGTAAGAAACTCCCCTATGGTCATGCCCGAAACAGGTGCCCCGAAAACATGCCACTCATTGCCGGTGACATATCGCTGAACCGTTGCATCAACACCAGTGCTGTTGACTATAAGAGACCCGGTTGTACCTGCTGCCGATTCAATTATCAATCCATCCGTTCCCGCATTGTTTGTCAATGTCCCGGAAGAAGTTACCAGGCCTCCCGGTTTGATTAACAACTGTGCATTATCATCAATCACAAGCGTGCCTGAACCCGCAAGAAGTTGCCCAACACTCTCAACGGTAATCCTTCCATTATTCTTAACCGTCAAAGAACTCCCCGTTGAATAATTTAGAATTCCGTAAATTTCAAGATAAAGTACTGTAATATCATCAGAATCAATCCCTGCAAGTATCCCCGATTCTATTATAACTCGTGAACCCTCGGGAGGTATGGTACCACCTTCCCAACTATCTTCATTATTCCAGTCGCCGCTTTCAAAAAAAACATAGACACCTATCGCAATCAGCTCCTGTGTGTCACCGGTCAGCGCTAAGGCGGCATCCCCTGCTGAAAGGGTGTGCGTGCCTTCGGCGGTGGGTCTGAACCGGAAGCTGGCCTCTGACTCCTGGTCGGCAATTTCTAAGTCGGTAATTGTGACTGTGTTGGCTACATCCCTGAAATCACCGTCCAGATCTGATCCGAGGTCGATGGTGGTCACACCGTCACTGAATGCGATGTTGTCATACTGATCCTGAAGCTGTACTGTAATTACCTCCGAAGCCAGATTTATCTGTACAATTTGTTCTTCTGTAATGAATACAATCTTATCAGGTGCATCGGGATCAACGGTCAGATCCTGCGTGCCGCCGGTTAGTGACGCCGCATCATCATCCGCCGAAAGTTCATGCACTCCGGCAACTGTCGAGGTGTACTTGAAACTTGCCTCAGATGCCGCATCGGCAATTTCAACTGATGTTATAACCTGCAAATCATCATCCTCATCACGGAACGTCGCGGCCTGATCCGAAGTGAGGTTGACAGTGGTTGGTCCGCTGCTGAATGCTTCGTTTCCGAATTCATCCCGCAACTGAATGGTAATTACTTCTGAAACCTCACCAGCGGTAATAGTCCTTTCAGCCGTAGTAAACACAATCGCAGCAGGAGCGGCCGGTTCTACTTCCAGGTTCTGAGTATCACCTGTCAGGGGGCCTTCTGTAGCAGCATCATTTGCCGAAAGTTCATGAGTCCCAACAACAGTAGAGGTATAAAGGAAACTCGCCTCAGATTCTGTATCGGCTATCTCAATAAAGGTTATATCCCCGGTGTCATCCTTATCACGGAATGTGCCGCCAAGATCAGATGCAAGGTCGATAGTCGTTGTACCGCTGCTGAACACTTCATTGCCAAATTCATCCTGTAACTGGACAGCAATAATATCGGAAGTCTCACCGGCGGTGATGGTCCTTGGATCCGATGCAAACACAATTGCAGCAGGAGCGGCCGGGTTTACCGTCAGGTCCTGAGTGTCACCTGTCAAGGGATTTTCTGTTGCATCATCAACTGCAGAAAGTTCATGTATTCCGGCAACTGTCGAGGTATACCGGAAGCTTGCCTCCGAACCTGCATCTGGAATCGTGACAAAGGTGATGTCGTCATCGTCAGCCACATTGAGGAATGTCCCGGATAAATCAGAACTCAGGTTGATCGTTGTCTCACCTGAACTCCCTGCCACATTTCCATATTCATCCTCCAGCTGAACCGTAATGACTTCAGATGTCTCACCGGCAGTAATGGTCTGCTCAACAGTGGTGAAAAGAATGCTGGCAGCGGCAGCCGGATCAACCATCAGGTTCTGTGTGTCACCTGTCAGTGTTTCAGCAGCATCTTCTGCTGAAAGTTCATGAACACCAGCTAAGGTTGATGTATACCTGAAACTTACCTCCGTTGTACCAGCCGGGATAATAATCTCTCCAATTTCCAGCTCGCCTTCCAAAAAAGCACCGTCAGAATCACTAGCCAGTTCAATAGTTATATCCGTAGCACTTACAGCCTGATTTCCAGATGCATCCTGTAATTGAACAGTAATTAAGTCCGAAATTCCACCTGCTATTATACTCAACTCATCTGTTATAAATACAATATTGCTGGCTACTGCATTTACCTGAACACTAATTGTTTCGTCTTGAGTTATCCCCTCAATATTAACGGTTAATATGTGTTCTGCAGCAACATAAAGCGTAATATTACGCTGCGCACCGCCTTCATTGAATGACCTGATCCCATTAAAGATCTCCCCTTCTTCACTGCTTGTAATAATTACATTTGCATCTCCTTCCAGATCATCACCGTAAGGATCTTTTGCATTGGTTATAACTAGTGTGAAAGGATCTCCTGTAATCTGATCTCCAGCAGGTGTAACAGACAGATTAAAACCTGACATATCTTCGTCCAGAACTTCAACGCCGACTAAAATTACCGGTGTTAAAACCCCTGCCACCGCAACAGTCAGATCATGAAAGTCAACTGTAGTTAAGGTAACCGGAACTTCAGCCGCTCCACTGGTAAATGGAACAACCTCATTGTGGACTTCACCTTCTGTTTGGTTACTGCTTATTGTTACATTAATGCTGCCGTTAATAAGATCTCCAGATTCATCTCTTGCATTACTAATTAGAAGGTTAAATTCAGCATCCTTAATTTGTTTGCCCGGATGCTCAACAGAAAATCCTGAACGGTCGAAGCCCAGAAGATCATTGAGCCCACTGTGATAATCAGCTTCGATCCAGTCAGCTAACCTGGCTGTGTTGGTAACCCTGACCTCATCAATGATGCCGGCGAACCTTTCGCCGATATACAAGTTTTGTGTATTGGTGTTTATAGCGCCGCTTTTTGACTTTGAGTTAACTTCGACTCCATCCACATATAGCTTCAGGCTGGACTGGTCATAGGTCATTACAACATGCTGGTATTGACTGAACGTCGCCTGTGCCGTAATGGTATCGCCATTGATATAACCAACGAACAAGCTGTTACAAATCTCCAACTGATATGCATCACGCCCTTTGCCTGCAATCACTGGTGATTGAAGCCCGTAACATGCCATCTGGTTGTTTTCAAGTAACTCACGATTTTGAGCAGAAAGGACCTGACCATAAACAATAATCTCAGCAACATATGCATCCTGGAGGTAATCCGAGCCATCCGCATTTGCACCAATGGTAATTGGAGTATTTGCATAACCGTCCCCAGCATCAAACTGTCCTGCATCAGTCTTTGCAGTTGAGCCGACACCATCAATAAACACCTGCATCTCAGAGTTTCCTGCACCAATGTTGTCGTATGTACCGGTTTGAATTTTAAGATTTGAGGAAAACCCACTAATAGTAGCAAAATCATATTGCCATAACTCAATGACGTTAAATCTGGTTGGCTCTAACCATGGTTGTGAAGCAGGAAAATAGAAGTATCCTATTCGTAATCCTTTTTCAGCATTATTCTCCCCGATGAATACCGGTACCTCTGAATTACCGTCACTCGTCTGCCTCCAAACCGCATTCAGCGTTGCATCAGGATACTGTGATCCCATATCCAAACTGCCATTCAGGAAATCATTATCAAACCTGACCATGGGTATCCCGTCTGATAATACCACTTCTCCATCCTGTACAATCACAGGCTGACTGCCATGGATCGCTTGTGTCACGTTATAGTCACTGCCACTCTGGTCATACCATGTAACAACGAACCCGTTGTCTGAGCTTCCGCTACCCACATGGTCCAGCAGGGCGGCCACATCAAGGTTTCCATGAATGTCAAAACCTATATCAATTTCTAAATTGTCACTTGATCGCCTTACGCTGATTGCCGACCCTGAATAGTTGTTCTGTAGCTTCCTAAGACTATATGCTGCAACAGCGCCTTCTACATTATCAAGCAAGGGAGCCCCGATTTCGGGCTTTACCCAGGCACTTAACGTGACTTCTGAAGTAAATTGAATGCCTCCGGGCCCTGTTGAATGAAAAACTGTGATTCTATCATCAATACCGTCAAACTCCTGGGCTTTGCCAATCAAACCGGCTACTTGTCCCGGACTGGTCTCAGATACCTTGTTGCCCTCATTGTTGTGCCTGCTGTCTTCGATGAGCCAGCTTCCGTTGTCAGCCATATGCTCCATGTGCCACACACCTCCGCGCCGGGTGTCTTTGCTCCAGACCGTTCCGTCAGTGCTTGCAGCATCCGAGGCATCGCTGTTCCCATAAAACAGGTAAAAAACCGTGTTCTCTGATGAACTGACTGACGGGATCTTTACCCAGTAGACAGCCTGTTCACCTGTATTGTCATGCAGTTCACGCTCAAAGGTGAGTTTTGTAGTGCCGTCGGCAGCGGTGAAGCGCACATCACGCCCGTCAGGCCGGGCTGAACTGAAATCAAAATTGGTGTTATCAAGAAATACAGCAACGGGGAAATCTGTCAGAGTAGAGTTGATCTTGTCGGAGTCTAACTCTATCCTCACCTTAACAGACCAGTCACCGGGGAAATCCGGCTGACCAAGAACGGGCTGAAGAAAGAATGAAAATATTAAGAGTAACGAAATGTATATCTGCTTCATATGGTATAAATTTAAACCTTGCCGAATTCCTAAAGTATCCGGGGCATTGGCAAGGGTGATAAAAGTTGTTCCCTCAAACTGGTTCCGGAAGTCTACATCAGCAATAGTGTTAAATTATAAAAATACAGTATTTTATTATTTATGACTAATTTGAAAGTAATTTTTTGGTAAAGATAGATAATCAAGTATTTAAATAACGAAATTTATGGAGTAAAGGTTGCAGGCAGAAATGATTAAATACTCACTGTGTCTTTATTAAAACAACAGCTTCTACTCAATTTATTATGTCAATTGGCTGTTGGGTAAATTCATGCGTCAAATTTTACCTTTTTTAATCCGTTTATGGTATAAATTTTTAAGTTTACGGATATTTTGAATTTTTCTTCCCGGAAACCGGGGAAATATACAGCAACAGTGACAAATATTAACTGACCATATGAACGTACTGATCTTAGGCTCCGGAGGGAGGGAACATGCGCTGGCATGGAAATTATCGCAAAGCAAACTTCTTGATAAGCTTTTCATCGCCCCGGGTAATGCGGGTACGCTGTCGCATGGGCAGAATGTCAACCTGCAGGTTAATGATTTTGAGGCGATAGGCGGGTTCTGCCTTGAAAACAACATAGAGATAGTGGTGGTGGGCCCTGAAGAGCCGCTGGTAAGGGGGATCAAAGACCATTTTACGGGTGTAAGGGACCTTTCAGATAATAACGGGGACAAGAGCCGCAATACCGGAGGCAACGGAAGTGGCGGGAGCAGCATAGAAAGCGGGGGCGACAGAAATGACGGCGGGGCTGGCGGTAAAGGAGGCGACGGAGAAGACAGCCAGTCTGGCAGCCAGGGCGGCGAAAAAAAAGGCAGTAAGACTGACGGTAACGGTATGAAAGGAACTGCGGCAATGGAAGGGAAAGGGGAGATGGCGGGACCTGTTGGTAAGAAATCGAAAAAATCGGTGAAGGACAAGGAAGGGTCCACCAACCCCCTGGCTGACATTTTGGTGATCGGTCCTGACAGCGTGGGGGCGCTGCTTGAGGGGAGCAAGGCGTTTGCCAAGCAGTTCATGAAGAAATATGGCATTCCCACGGCAAGGTACCTGCCGGTTACAAAGGCTACGATCAGCGAGGGGC